>NZ_JBHWMB010000004.1:24035-220004 GCF_042730015.1 Streptomyces sp. NPDC059957
CGCCCCGGGACGGGCGTGTACCCGTGGCGTCAGGAGCGGCGACGGCTGCAGCTCCGGCGACGGCTGCAGCTCAGGCGACGGCTGCAGCTCGGGCGACCGCTACGGCTACGGCCGAAACCCGGACTCCGGTTTCGGCCGCGACCCCTGCCTCAGATGGAGACTCCGTGCGCCCGCAGGTACCTCAGCGGGTCGATGTCGGTGCCGTAGCCGGGCCCCGTGCGCATCTCGAAGTGCAGGTGCGGCCCGGTCGTGTTGCCGGTCGAGCCCGAGCGGCCGATCCGCTGTCCGCCCGAGACCGCCGAGCCGGCTTTGACCGAGAGCGCCGAGAGGTGCGCGTACTGGGAGTACCGGCCGTCGGTGTGCCGGATGACGACCTGGTACCCGTACGCACCGGCCCAGCCCGCTGAGACGACCTGCCCGTTGCTGACGGCCTTGACCGTGGTGCCGGTGGCCACCGGGAAGTCGATGCCGGTGTGGTAGCCGCTGGACCAGGCCGAGCCCGAGGCCCGGTAGGAGGTCCCGAGGCCCGCGTCGACCGGGGCGCTGAAGGCCCCGGAAGGGGTCTGCGGCTTTTCCGCGGGCTTTTCGGCCGGTTTCCTACCGGCCTGCTCGGCGGGCTTCGCCGGTGCCACGGGCTTCACCGGCTCGGCCGTGCGCGGCGGCTTCTCCGGATTCGGCGCGGGCTGCGCGGGCGGCGCCGCCGTGACGCGCAGGGTGAGCTTCTGCCCCGGGAAGATCAGGTTCGGATCGCCGCCCACGACGGCCCGGTTGGTCGCGTAGAGGGACTGCCAGCCGCCCTCGACGTGCTGCTCGGTGGCGATCTGCGACAGCGAGTCGCCGGAAGCGACGACGTACGGGTCGGGCAGGACGGACGTCCCGGTCGGGCGGGGCGTCGTGCTCTGGGGAGCGGCCTTCGGGGCCGTCTTCGGGGTGGCCTTCGGTGCGGTCTGGGCCGCGACCTTCGGGGCCGTCGCCTTCCCCGGGCCGGTCGTCGCCTTGCCCTGCGCGCCGAGCGCCGGCGCCGGGCCGCTGCGGCTGAGTCCTGCCTTCTTCCCGCAGACCGGCCAGGCCTGCGGCCCCTGACCCTTCAGCACCTTCTCCGCCACGGCGATCTGCTGTTCCCTGGTGGCCAGATCGGCGCGGGCCGCGTACGCGGTTCCGCCGAAGGCACGCCAGGTGCTCTGGCTGAACTGGAGTCCGCCGTAGTAGCCGTTGCCGGTGTTGATGTGCCAGTTGCTCGTGGATTCGCAGGCGGCGACCTTGCTCCACGTGTCCAGCGAGGCGGCGTGCCCCGTGCCCGCTCCGATCAGGGGCAGTGCTATTCCGGCTCCGCCGGCGGTGACGACGAGCGAAGCACGGTTGATGCTGCTCGGCTGATACCGGCGGTGCCGGCCCCGTACACCCATGGGAGCCCCCATCGAAGACATCAGGAATCTCGCAACCTAACGCCACGACCGGGGCATGACAAGGCGAACAACACAACGCGTTCGGGCGGAAGTTGGTTTTGCGCCGAATGCAGGACAGCGGTAAGGATCTCCGTGGGGGTAGCGTCGGTGTTCCTGCATTCCTCCGCACATCGAATGCATTGTCGACGCACTCAGGAGCGCACGCACATGACCAGCAGCACGGCCCAGATCGGCGTCACCGGACTCGCGGTGATGGGCAGTAACCTCGCCCGCAACTTCGCCCGCAACGGTTTCACCGTCGCCGTCCACAACCGCACCACCGCCAAGACCACGGCGCTCGTGGAGGAGTTCGGACACGAGGGCTCCTTCGTGGCCGCCGGGTCCGCGAAGGAGTTCGTGGACGCGCTGGAGCGCCCGAGGCGTCTGATCATCATGGTGAAGGCCGGGGAGCCGACCGACGCGGTGATCCGCGAGTTCGCCCCGCTGCTGGAGCCGGGCGACGTGATCATCGACGGCGGGAACGCCCACTTCGAGGACACCCGCCGCCGCGAGAAGGAGCTGCGCGAACAGGGCCTGCACTTCGTGGGCGTCGGCATCTCGGGCGGCGAGGAGGGCGCGCTGCTCGGCCCGAGCATCATGCCCGGCGGATCCGAGGAGTCCTACGCCTCGCTCGGGCCGCTGCTGGAGAAGATCTCCGCCAAGGCCGCCGACGGCACGCCCTGCACCTCGCACGTGGGCCCCGACGGCGCCGGGCACTTCGTGAAGATGGTGCACAACGGCATCGAGTACGCCGACATGCAGCTGATCGCCGAGGCCTACCACCTGCTGCGCGAGGTGGCCGGCTACTCCCCCGCGAAGATCGCCGAGACCTTCCGCTCCTGGAACAGGGGCCGGCTGGACTCGTACCTGATCGAGATCACCGCCGAGGTGCTCGCGCACACGGACGCCGCGACGGGACGGCCGTTCGTGGACGTGGTCGCCGACGCCGCCGAGCAGAAGGGCACCGGCCGCTGGACCGTACAGATCGCCCTCGACCTGGGCGTGCCGGTGTCCGGGATCGCCGAAGCGGTCTTCGCCCGCGCGGTATCGGGCCACGGCGAGCTGCGCACGGCCGCCCGGGGGCTCGCGGGGCCGACGGCCGAGCCGCTCTCCGCCGGGGCGGCGGACGCCTTCGCCGCCCAGGTGGAGCAGGCCCTGTACGCCTCGAAGATCGTCTCGTACACGCAGGGCTTCCACCAGATCCAGGCCGGCAGCGAGGAGTACGGCTGGGGCGTGGACCCGGGCGCGGTGGCCTCGCTGTGGCGCGGGGGCTGCATCATCCGGGCCGCGTTCCTGGACCGGATCCGCGCCGCGTACGACGCCCGGCCGGAGCTGCCGAGCCTGCTGGCGGACGCCGGCTTCGCCGATGAGATCGGCGCCGCGCAGGACGACTGGCGCGAGGTGCTGGTGGCGGCGGTCCGCCAGGGCATTCCGGTACCGGCCTTCGCGGCCTCGCTGGCGTACTACGACGCCCTGCGCTCGGAGCGGCTCCCGGCGGCCCTGACCCAGGGCCAGCGCGACTTCTTCGGGGCGCACACCTACCGGCGCACCGACCGCGAGGGCTCGTACCACACGCTGTGGAGCGGCGACCGCTCCGAAGTCCGTACGGACTGACGCGCGAGGCCTGGTCGGCTCCGCGTCAGCTCCACGGCTCCGGCGCGGGCTGCGGCGCGGGGCCGGGCGGCGGCGGAACCGGGTCCGGCTCGGGCACCGGACCCGGTGTCGGCGGCTCGGGCCGGGGCAGCGGTGCCGGATCCGGGAACGGATTCGGCACCGGGACCGGGTCGGGGACGGGAGGCTGTGTCATACCTCCAGCCTCCCCCGGTCCCGGGTCGCGCGCACGCCCTACGGCCCCGGGGCGGCCGCGGGGCAGTAGGGCGGGCCGGACGGCGTCACCAGAGGTCGGAGTCCGAGTCCAGCTGCGCCTTGGCTGCGGCCACCACCCCGGCCGGCGCCTCGGGCGCCTGCTCGGGGTGTTTGGCGGCCCAGCTCGCGGCGTACGGGCAGAGCGGGACGACGGGCACGCCTTCGTCGGCCGCGATCCCGTAGAAGGTCTTCACCAGGTTCCCGGCGATACCGCGACCCTCGTGGCCCGGCTCGACGATCGTGTGCACCGCCACGAGGGCGTGGGGCACCTCGGCGAGCACGAAGTAGGCGATGTGACCGACCACCGCCCCGTCCTCGACGGCCAGCAGCCGGCCGGCGGCGCGGTCGTCCACGATCTTGATCGATTCACTCGACCCGGTCTGCGACATCGTCCCGACTCCCCTCAGACAGCCACCGCGTGGGGGCTGCGCTCCTGGTCCGTTCCCGGAACCGGGGCGGACGGATCCACACCCAGCTCGATGATGCGATTGTCGCCGTCGACGTGGACGACGCGCGGCTCGAACACGCGCGCCTCGGCGTCTTCCATCTGCCCGTAGCTGATGAGGATGACCAGGTCACCGGGGTGCACGAGGTGCGCGGCGGCTCCGTTGATCCCGATGACCCCGGATCCGCGCTCGCCCCGGATGACGTAGGTCTCCAGCCGTGCCCCGTTGGTGATGTCCACGATGTGCACGAGCTCGCCGGGCAGCAGGTCCGCCGCGTCGAGGAGGTCGGCGTCGATGGTCACGGACCCGACGTAGTGCAGGTCGGCCTGGGTGACGGTGGCCCGGTGGATCTTGGACTTGAACATGGTTCGAAACACGGAGAAACTCCTGATTTGTCTGCTCCCTGCCTGCTTTTTGCAGGTCAAGGGCGGTCTCCGCAGATTACAACCATTCGCATGTTCGGTCAGCTTTCCCCAGGTCTCTCAGGACTCACGCTGACCAATTGCCGACTTTTCTGACGCATTGTCAGGCCGCTGCGAAACCCCTCCACGCCCCCGACGGAAGCCCACAGTGGAGCCACAGCGCCCTTCTCGTCCCGCGGCTTGAACGCATGGATCAGGCTCTGCGTCTTCAACAGATCGCCGGAGGGAGCGGGTGGCCGATCTCATACGGTCGGCGGGTGGCCCTCCCCCATGCTGGAAGGGCCAGGCTGTCCGAGTTTCCTTGAGCAGGGAGTCCCGTGTCCGCTCACGTCTTCGAGTACGTTCCCGCCGGCGATCCGCTGTTTGGGAGAGTCGACGTCCGGCTGGACGGCAAGGCCGGGGAACTGGTCATCGAGGGGGAGGGAATCCCCAAAGCCGTGGTGCGAAGGGCGGAGGGGACGCCACTGGAGTCCCATGTACCCATCGGAACACGGGACATGACTGCGGTCACGATGACCGTGGACGGGGTGGTGGTACGGCTGGTTCCGGCGAAGGGATTCCTCACCCGGCGTTCATACCGCGTCGATGCCGACCGGTACCGGATGGTGCCATGCTCCCTCGGCGAGAGCAGGCTGCTGCTGGGCGGGGAGCGGATCGGTGTCTTCACATCGGTCGGCGACGGCCGCGTGGGGGCCGAGTGGCAGCACGAGAGCCGACGTACGCCCGATGACGCCGCGGTGGGGTACGCGCTCGCCGCCGCCTTCGGGACCGGGGCCGAACCTATGTGGAAACTGACCCTCGACGCGGCCCTCTCCCTGTTGGGGTGAGATCACTCCAGGGGGCGGGAGCAGGTCGACTTCGCCACGAACGCGAGCCCGTCGTACTCCTCGGCGGCTACGAGCGGTGCGAGGTGGAATCGGTAGGTGAACCGGGGCACGTTGGCGCCGAAGCTGCGCTGGAGGCCGGGGCCGCGCAGCCATTCCCGCACCGCGGGTGCTGCCTTCGCCGCCCCGCCCCGCAGGTCGACCAGGTAGTCGCCCGGTACCGCGGCCGCGAGCCGGGACTCGACCGACCGGCCCGCGCCGCCGATCCGGTGCCGGACCGCCGGGCCGGTGGTGGCCTTGCCCCGGCGGGCCCGGAACTGCCCCTTTCCGAAGAACAGGCCCAGGGCGTAGTAGGCCTCGCCGTGGTGGCGGCGCAGCAGGCTGCCGAGTGCGGGCACCCCGGCCGCGTAAGTGCCCTTCGCGATGTGCCCGTTGTGCGCCCATACGGCGACACGGCCGGCCGCGCCGTCCAGCAGCGCGGTGACGGCCTCGGCCATGTAGCGGTCCCGGACGGCGAAGAGGCTCTCCTCTCCGGGATTCGGCCGCAGTGGCCGGGTGATCAGGTCGGCGCAGCGGACCAGGATGCGGGCGTGCCGGATCGCGTCCGCGGCCGCCTCGGGACTCGTACGGGCGGCGAGGCGCTCACGCTGTTCCTCGAGGAGTCCGGCCAGCTCGACGGCCTCCTCGTACAGGCCGCGTCCGGAGTCCGGCCGTGAGCCGGGCCGGGAGGTGGCGAGGAGGGCGAGGCTCTCCCGTACGGACTCGGCGGTGCCCGGTGCGGCCTGCTCCAGGAACGCGCCGACCGCGGCGGCCGAGTCCGCACAGCGCTGCGGGTCGATACCGATGAAGCGCACCCGCTGGGCCGCCGGGACGGTGCGGTTGTACTTCCGCATCCACTCGACCATGGCGAGGATCTCCTGGGTCCGCCAGGTCCAGAAGTCCAGCCGTGACACCAGTCGCACGGCATCGCCCGGGGCGCCGCCCACGTAGGCGTCCACGGCCAGCGCCGCCGATTCGCTGGCCTCCATCGCCAGCGCCCCGCATCCCATCTCACGGACGAGGAACTCCAGCAGCCGGTGCTTGAGCAGGAAGAACTCCCGCGTACCGTGCGTGGATTCCCCCAAGCCCACGATCCGCACGTCCCGCAGCGTCTCGCGCAACGGCTCCAGGTCGCCGTACGGTTCACCCGCGGAAAGGGTGCTGAGGGCCAGCGCGTTCGCGGATAACCAGCGCGTGATGTCATCGGGCACGGCAGTCTCCTCGGCCAATATGTCTGCCCTGTCGTCGCGTGATCGTAGTCGAGCGCCGTCAGCCCGCGTGAAATGCCGTGAGGATCTCCCGGAGGTCCTCCACGGCCGCGGCGTAACCGTGTTCGGCTCCCACTCCCGCGAGGTTGAGGACGAGTTCGTCCACTCCCGCCCGGTCGTACTCGGCCATTCCCACCGCGACTTCCGCGGGGGTGCCGTAGAGGAACGTTCCCGAGTCGACCAGCGTACGAGCCCCCAGATTCGGCTGGGCGGGGTGAACGCGCAGGCCGGCCCGGCGCAGCATGTCGGTGTAGTGCGTAGTGCCGAGGTGGGCGCGCGCCGCCGTGTAGGCGATGCGGTACGGGTTTCGGCCGGGGCGGGCTAGTGCCGCGTGGGCGACGGTGACCAGGCGGGGGCCGCCGCGCGGGCCGTCGTGGCGGCCTGCTTCGGCGGCGCCCTTGGCGAGGGCCGGCACGAGGACGTCCCGTAGGTATCCGGGAGGAGTCATCCAGCTGATCGCCACATCGGCGACCATACCCGCGGCGCGCGCCAGGACGGGGCGCAGCACACCCAGTCCCAGTTCCACCCCTGGGTGGTCCATGCCGGGCAGGGCGAGAGTGCCTGCCCCACCGTGTTCGGCGGAGTGCAGCAGCCCCCGCACTTCCTCCAGGTATCCCACGCACGCGTCGCGCGGGCTCTTGTACGGCTCCCCGTGCAGCGCGGTGACGAAGTCGGGGGTGGCGGGGCCCAGCCCGAGAACCGCGCTGTGGCCCGTGAGCCGTGCCAGGGAGCGGGCCTGCACCGCCGCGTCCAGGGGGTGGCGCAGGGGCATGAGGACGACGCTCGTGCCCACCGGGATCCTGTAGCCCATGCCGGTCAGGTGGGCGAAGAGCTGGTGGGTCTCCAGAGTCAGGGACTGCCCCTGCCACAACCGCTCGGCCGGCCCGTCCCGCACCAGTTCCGCGAAGGGCGCCACCTCGAGCGGGTCGGTCGCCATTTCGGGAAAGATGATCGATGTGCGCATGTCCCGCCTTCAGCGAGGTCCGGCCTCGGTCAGATAGCCCGAAGCCTGCAGATGGAAGAGGTGGGCGTAGACGCCGCCGGCCTTCACCAGGTCGTCGTGCACGCCTTGTTCGATCAGCTTGCCGCGCTCGATCACGATGATCCTGTCGGCGATGCGCACGGTCGAGAAGCGATGCGCGATGACCAGCGAGGTCGCCTCGTGGGCGATGGCCCGCAGCCGTCCGAAGATCTCCGCCTCCGCTTCCGCGTCGATCGCGGCGGTCGGTTCGTCGAGCACGACGATGGGCGCCTTGCGCATGAAGGCCCGGCTCAGCGCGATCTTCTGCCACTGCCCGCCCGAGAGCTGGTGCCCTTCCTCGAAGTGCCGGCCGAGCATGGTGTCGTAGCGCTGCGGCAGCGATCCGATCACCGGCCCGGCGCCGCCGGCGGCCGCGGCCTCGGCGATCCGGCTGTCATCGTCCCGGGCCTCGACCCGGCCGAAGCCGATGTTGTCCCGTACCGACATCTCGTAGCGGATGAAATCCTGGAAGATGACGCCCATGTTCCGCTGGAGCTCGTCGATGTCGTACTCCTCCACGGGTACGCCGTCGATCAGGATCTGCCCGCCGGTCGGCTCGTAGAGGCGGGTCAGTAGTTTGACGATGGTCGTCTTGCCCGCACCGTTCTGGCCGACGAGCGCCACGCACTCACCCGCCGGAATACGGAAGCTGACGTCGTCGAGCACTGGGGCCGAGGTCCCGGGGTAGATGAAGCTGACGTTGCGGAACTCGATGCCCTGGCGCAACTTCTGCGGGAAGGGACGGGCGCCGCCCTTGATACGGCGCTCCGGCAGGGCGAAGAAGTCGAAGAGGTTGCCCAGGAACAGCGTGTCCTTGTAGAGCGCGGCCAGGCCCAGGAGCATGCCGTGCGCCGAGACCTGGATGGTCCCGATCGCCTGGAGGTACCCGGCCAGCTGCCCGATCTGCCCCGTGGTGGCGGACGTATGGATGGCCCACAGCATCGCGCCGGATGAGACGAGCACGCTGACCATGCCGAGCAGACCGCCCATCAACGACTGACGGCGGGCCAGGCTGCGGTCGGTCAGGAAGAAGGCGCGGACGAGCCTCGTGTAGAGGTCCACGAAGTACGGGCCGAGCTGGAAGAGCCGGATCTCCTTGAAGGAGTGGTCGGTGGTGGTCAGGTACTGGTAGTAGTACAGCCGCCGGCGATCCGCGGCGCGGTGGTACTCGATCTCGAACGCCTTGTGGCTGTAGATCACGTACGCGATCACGGAGGGGACCGGGGACACGAGGATGACCAGGGCGATCCACGGGCTCCAGGAGAACAGCACGACGCTCACGGAGATCAGCGTGAGCAGCTCGCGGCCGACCTCCAGGAGCTGGGTGAACACCTGGTAGACCCGGCCTCCGTTGCTCTCCTGGAAGGCGCGCTGGAGGTTGTCGTAGGCCTCCGCGTCCTCGTACTGCTCGAGGTCCAGCAGCGTGCCCTTGCGCATCACCCGCTCACCGATCTTGGTGGTGAGCTCCAGCCGCAGGAGCGAGTCGAGGTACTGGACGCAGGTCCCCAGAACATGGCCTACGAGGGCCACGCCCAGCAGGGCCAGCCCGTACCGGATGGCGGACTCGCGGGCGCCGGGTACCGCCGTGATCGCGTCCGCCACGTCCTGGACCGCGGCCGCGGTCAGTGCGATCTGCGTGGCGGGCACCACTGCCGACAGCGTGGAGACCAGCGCGAAGGCCGTCACCCTGGCCGGGCTGAGCTGCCAGAACAGCCGGACCACTCGCCACCAGATCACTGGCCCTCCCGGGCGGCGAGCCGGCCGCGGACCGCGTGGAGCGCCTGCCGCCACAGGCTGTGGCAACGGGCCTCGCGCTGCAGGTCGATCGGCAGCAGCCGGTTGACTTGCATATGTGCGAGGCTGCCGAGGATCTGTTCCTCGGACCCCGTCAGGTCGTCGTGCGCGGCTGCCTGCCGTACGGTTTCGGCCGCATGGCGGACGGCCTCCGCCTGGGCGGCGAACACGCTCTCCAGGAGGAGCCGGTCCCGGCTGCCTTCCGGGTGGGTGTACCGGTCCCAGGGGCTGAGCAGTTCACAGAGGTAGTCGCGATGGGCCTGGAACTCTTTGCGGGTCTGCGCCTCGTACGCGTCGCCCGTGAGCGGTGCCGCCCGGTCCGCGAGCGGCACGCCCCATTGTGCGGACAGGGTGTCCAGTGCGGCGACGGCCAGAAACTCGGGTTTGATGCCGGGATGTTCGGCCAGGAGGGCGGCGGTGGCCTCGCTGTTGGCTTCGAACACCGCCTCGACCGGGTCGAAGACGGCGGGCCCGCCGTACCGGGCCGTCTCCGGCACATAGCTCGCCACCGCGATGTCCTGGGCCGGCCCACGACCGACCAGGCCGTGGCCCCAGGCGGCAATCCGCGCCAGGACCGCCGGCCCGTCCGCGGTACGCACGCGCACCCGCAGGTGCGGGAACGGGTCGGCGTAGCGCATGTAGAACCAGCGCTCCAGGAGCTCCGCTTCACGCAGCTCCGCGATGATCTCGCGCAACGGGCCCGCGATGATCTCGTCGTGCCTCTCGGGGGCGGAGTAGATCTTGAGGTACGACCATGCACCGCCGGGGACATGGCGTTCCACCGGTACGTACGGCTGACGTTCGACGGGCGGTCGGGTGACGCGCCGCGCCTGCTTGAGGACGACGGGCACGATCACCTCGCTCGCGAACTTCTCGCCCGTGTCGTCGGCGAGCCAGAGGCCGTCGAACGCCGGGAGCATCTCGTGCAGCACGACGGACGGGTGGCGCTTGAGTTCCTCGTGCAACTCTGCTTGGAACTGGGGGTGTTCGAGGTCGCACAGGAGCCGGTGGTCCGACTCGGCCATGTAGACGTAGCGGGGTACCCGCCACTGGTGGCGCCAGGCGGTCAGGTGCTCGGCGTCCCGGGCGTCCTGCGCGGTCGGCCTCCACTGGGCCGGCCGCAGTACCACCTTGCCGCGCGTCACGCGCGGCAGGAAGGGGGCCGATTCCAGTGGGCCCCAGTAGAACCCGGCAGGCATGAGGTACCCGTCCTGTGACACTTCGAGCAGAAAGCGGGCCACGTTCGGGGCAAGGGTGGGGCTCAGCATGTGGTGCTGGGCCACGACGACCTCACGGTCAAGGCGCTGGGACCACAGGTAGAACCGGTGGTCGGTGGCTCCGACCAGGATGTCGTCGAGCGCGATCACCCGGTCCGGCCTCACCGACGCGGCGGTGTTGACCGGGATCTCGTACGGCCGGATGGAAGGGCGGACGGCGACGTTGGCTGCCCGGCCGTAGGGCGGCAGATAGGCCAGCTCCGCGTACACGACATCGGGGAAGAGACCCTCTTCCCGCTCCGCGTAGCGGCGCAGCTGCTCGACCGATCCCTCGCCGAGCAGGTCGCAGAAGCGTCCGAACGTACGGCCGCCGTGGGCCAGTCCGTCGGCGCGCATGACCGCACGCCATTCACCGCGGTCGATCGCATCCCGGTCCTGCGCCTCGATCTGCAGGTAGGCGTCCATGGCCGGCGGCCAGTCAGCGGCACGGGAGCCGCCCGCGCCGCTGTCCGGGGCGAGCCGCTCCAGCCAGGAGTCGGTCAGCTCGGCCTCGAGCTCGCCGTTCCACCAAGCCTGTTGGGCGAACGCGACGAGCACCTCGTCCATCCGGCGGGTGTCCGGGAGCGGGGAGGCGGGCAGCTCGACCCCTCGTGCGGGATTGGTGTAGGTGGGAGGCGCGTCAAGACCCGTGTCCGGGCTGAGCAGCGCCTGGACCGGCACCCGGGCGCCCGCGCCGTAGCGCTCGGTGAACTCCTCCCGGTACCTGGTCAGATGGCTGTCGGTGCCGAGAGTGGCGCTGAGCCGCATGAGGACGCCCACCGCGTCGGCGGACGCCTCCCCGACGGCCGCGTTGATGTGCGGCGCGCGCAGGTCGAGGGAAGCGTCGGCCTGGTACGTCTGGCCGGTGTAGCCGGGCAACAGGGTGCGTTGCGCGGCGCTGAGTTGTTTGAAGGAGGCCTCGTCCACGGCTCGCTCTGCGAGGGCGGCCACCGTGCGCAGCCGGTCCGCCGCGTCGGCGGCCGCGGGAAGGCCGGCGAGCCGCTTCAGCAGGTGCGTCTCGGGGCGGGCAGCCGTCTGGGGCGGCCGTAAGTCGCTGGTGAGGAAGCCGAGTTCCCACATCTGGCGGACCAGGCCGTCGATCGCGCTCTCGTCCGCCCCGGGGAAGACGGCGGCGAGCTCGGCGGTCAGCTGCTGGTAGGCAACGGGTGTGCCGGTCGTGCGCATCACCGCGTCGACGGCGGGCGTGGCCCGGATCCGTACCGACCTGTTGTCATCCTGACCGTACTTGTCCGCCTGCGCAAGGACCACGCGATCGCCGGCGAGGTGCGCCATCGGGTTCAGCACAAGATGGAGCTCGCGCAGCAGTACGGGGTCCTCCTCCAGCTGTTTGATCCACGACAGCAGCCAGCCCATGTCCGCCCGGGCCCGCACCGCCTTGACCGGCGGACTGCCCAGCAGCGCCGAGGTGTGCGGCCCGAAAGTCCCCATGGCCACGGCGGCGAACGTGCCGAACGGGGTGGGCCGGGTGGACATTCTGGTGAGGTAGCGCAGCAGCCGGGACTGGACGCGCCCGGCCTTCTTCGCACCGGTCTGGTCGAGCCGGGCCAGCGTGGCGGTGAGGTCTTCGCTCGCCACGAGCAGGGCGCGCCGTACGTCGGGGCGCCGGGCTAGGTCCAGCAGCCGCTCGCGGGTGCCGGCGGGGTCGGCGGTGACGTCGAGGAAGGTGCGGGCGGGCAGGGTGGGCGACCGCAGGAGGAAGAAGCCGGCGGGTTCGTAGGAGGACATCGCGATCACCTGGCGAGGAAGGTACGGAGCCACAGCGGCCGCTCGATGCCGGTGGCTGAAAGGAGCGTGAGCGCGACGCCGGTGGCTCCGGTGAGGAGTGTGGGGTCGTCCACGTGGTTGCCGGGGACCTCCTGGTCGGCGAAGCACACGGGGAGCGAGGCGTCGCCGTAAGCGAGGAGGTCTTCGAGCAGCCGCGGCAGCCCGTCGCGGGCGCGGGGGCTCAACGGGGCGAACTCCTGGCAGAGCATCACCAGCCCGGCGTGACCGTGGCACAGGGTGGGGGACGGCAGCCTCACGCCCTCGGCCCGGGCGAGTACGCCGTCGAAGGCCTCGACGGCGGCGCCGCGCAGCACGGTGTCGCCGGTGGCGTCCGCGACGGCCAGGAGGGCGGCGGACACACCTGCGGTTCCGTAGCACCAGGCCAGCTGGTCGTGCCCGCGTTCGACCGTGGACTCCCGGCCGTCCGCGTCGACGGGCGTGCCGTCCGTCCAGAACGGGCCGTACTGGTCGGCGCGCCGCTGGGCCAGGATCCAGAAGGTGAGTGATGCGATGGCCGCCGCCTGGCCGGGGCGTCGGTGCCCGGCCTGCCAGGCGACCGCGAGGGCGGCCGCCACGCCCGGCACGCCGTGGGAGAAGCCGAGGTTCAGGTACCCGTGGGGGTACCTCTCCAGGTGGTTGCCGCCCGGCGGGTACAGCCCGGAGGTGATCAGCCAGCGGTGCGGGGTGCCGGGTGTGGTGGCCGGACCTGCCAGCCACACCAGGTAGTCGACGAGGTGGGCTGCCGCCTCGCGCAGCCGGTCGGTGGGGTCCGTGACCGAGGCGAGGTAGGCCAGTGTGCCGGCGGCCCCGGTGACGAGGTCGTAGTCCAGGTCGCTGACCTCGCGCTCGACCGTGGAGAACGCGGTTTCCAGGACTTGGTCGGCGAGTTGGGTGTGGAGCCTGTCCAGGCTGCCTTGGAAGCGGGGCTCGTCGCGGGTGCAGTCGGCCAGTGCCAGGGCGAGTCCGCTCGTTCCGGCGAAGAGCCCCGGGCCCTGCAGCGGTTCCATCTGCGTCGCCAGCACCGCCTCGCGTATGTGGCCGAAGGCGTCGTCGTACCGGCCGAGCCCGGTGCGGGCGGCGTACAGGTGGAGGAGGGCCGAGCCGGCCTGCCCGTGGGTGAGGCTGGGCGGGTACCAGCCTGCGGGGTGGTCGGCCTGTTCGGCGGCGCGGAGCGCGAGTTCGGACAACTGCGCGGTGGTGGCGGTGCGTTCCGCTACGAGGCGGATCCATGTGTGCGCTCGGTCGACGAGGGAATCTTCTTCCACACGGACCCGGAGGTCCGTAGCGTGATGGATGTTGTGCATGGATGGGTTCCTTGTCTCGTCGACGAGGCTGTTTGCGCGACAATGGCGACGGGCGCTGCCGTGTCAGCCTCACGGCAGCACCCGTCATTCATCTACTGGACCTCTGCCGTCACTTGCGGCACATGATCGTGCACATCGAGGTGCAGGCACAGGTCTTGGTGACCTGGCAGCCGACCCGGGTGCAGATCGTGCGCGTGGCGATCGTGGAGACGGACATCGGGGACTGCTCGCCATTGGGGGTGGCAGGTGCGGTAACCCGGGCGTCCAGGTCGAAGATGTCAGACATTTTCTGTTCCTTCCCGTTCGGTGTCCCAACCGGTATTCCGACTGGTCCGTGCGGGCTGTTGCCCGGCACACGAAGAATGCTGCCGCAGTGATGAACCGGTTCCTATTGTCGTCGGCGACAATATTGTTCACGAATGGTCGGGTGACTCCGCACCGAACGCGTAGGCGGCCAGGCACGCGGAATAGCGGGACTGCAGCTCCAGCTTTTCCATAACGGCCGAGACGTGGGCGCGTACGGTGCGCTCGGTCACGTGCATCCGCTGCGCCATCCAGTCGTTCGAGAGCCCTTCGGCCAGGAGGAGGAAGGTCTCCTTCTCCCGTGGGGTGAGCCGGTGGACGCGGCCCAGCGCCGGCTTCCACCGCGGGCCGTTCCTCATCTCTTTCAATGGACTCGGGCTTCCTTGTCGCCAGTGGCCTGAATGAGGTGGCTGGTCACCAGCCGCCGGTAGAAGGCGTCTCCACCGAGCAGGGACTCGTGGGTCCCCATCGAACTCACCTGGCCTCCGTCGAGGACCACGATCCGGTCCGCGGCCCGCACGGTCGACATCCGGTGCGCGACGACGAGCAACGCACACTCCCGGGACACCCGGCGCATGACCTGGGTGAGCTCGAGCTCATTGATGGGATCGAGCTGGGAGGTGGGTTCGTCGAGCAGCAGCAGGCGCGGCCGGGCCAGCAGGGCGCGGGCTATGGCGACGCGCTGCCGCTCACCTCCGGAGAGATTGAAACCTCTTTCCCCGACTTCCGTTTCAAGGCCGTCGGGAAGGCGGTCCACCAGTTCGGTGAGATTCACCAGGCCAAGCACCTCCCGGATTCTCTCCTCGTCCACTTCGGGCGCCGCGTAGACGAGATTTCCCCGCAAAGATCCGTACAGCAGGGGTGCGTGCTGTTCCACCAGTGCGACGCGGGCGCGGTAATCGCCGTGGGCCATGGGGTGGATGTCCGCCCCTTCGAAGAGAATTTCTCCCTCGTCGGGTTCGTAGAATTTTTCGATGAGGGAGAGGATCGTGGATTTCCCGGCGCCCGAGCGTCCCACCATGGCGATCTGACCCGTGCGGGGAAGCATGAAGGAGACCCGGTCCAGTACAAGCCGTTCGCCGTACGAGAAGGAGACGTCCCGCAGCTCCAGCAGGGGGGCTGCGGCATCGACGGACTGCGGTGGACCTGTCCCGTCCGCGGTCTCCACGGGCAGCTGGAGAACCTCCTCGATGCGGCGCAGCGAGCCGAGCCCCCGCTGGATCAGGCTGAGGGCGTTGAACAGCCCGGCCAGCGGCATCACCAGGTACGTCGCGAAGAGCAGGAACGCGACGAGTTCACTGACCGGCATCGTTCCCCGGGAGACCCGGACCGCGCCGATCAGCAGCACCAGCAGGAAGGAGCCGTTGACCGCGATCTCCATGGCCGGCCCGACGACGGATCCCAGCCGCGCCGAGCGCACACCGCTGTCGTACGCCACTTCGGCGTCCGCCCCGATGCGGTCGCACTCGCGGCGCTCGGCCCGACTGGCGCGCACGGTGCGGATGCTGCCGAGCGCCCGCTCCAGGTTGGCGGTCATCGTGCCTACGCTGGTGAGAGCCTGCTCGGTGGCACTGCGGATCCCCACCATGACCCCGGTGACGAGGACGGCCGCCACCAGGATGGCCCCGATGACCACGAGGAACATCATCGGATCGATCCACAGCATGAGCGCGGTGGCGCCCAGCCCGGTCAGTGTCACCGTGACCAGTTGGACGAGGCTGCTCGCCACCATGTCACGCAGCACTGTGGTGTCGGTGCCCACGCGCGAGAGCAGGTCCCCTACGCGCTGCCCGTCGAACTCCCGGACGCGTACGAACAGCAGTCGGCTGATCAGCCTGCGCCGCAGCCCCAGCACCACGCCTTCGCCCGTGACGTCGAGCAGGTACTGGCCGACGGCCTCGATGGCCGCCTGGGCGAGGAAGAGGACGGCGAGAACCGCCACCAGGGCGGCGATCGGATCGCCGGCTCCGACCCGGTCGATGAGCCGCATGGTCAGGAGCGGCTGGAGCAGGCCGAGGCCGGTTCCGGTGACGGTGAAGGCGAGCGCCCAGGTCACCGTGCGCCGGCTGTCCCGGACCAGGAGGAGGAGATCACGGACGCGGAGGGAGTCCGTGGCGGGGCTGGTCATCGAGAGCCTTTCTCCCCGGGATACGGGGGCACACGCAGCAGGACGCGGAAGTAGTCGTCGGGGAGGTCCTCGCCGACGAGCCGGTCTTCCGCCGCCACCCAGGCGTGCGCGCCGAAGGGCGGGGCGGAGCGCACCCCGACGCACCAGGTGGGCCAGACCCCGCGGGCCCGGCACAGCAGCGCGGTGGCGACGGACCTCGGAAGGCAGCCCTCGCGTCCCGCGCACATCGCACTGACGGTGGTCACGGCCGTACGGGCCCGGTGGGCCTGGTCGTAACCGGCCGGGCGGGCGCCACGGGCCACCCGGCCGAGCAGCCCGGCGAGGCGGTGCGGGGGCAGCCGCACGAGGGGATGAGCCACGGCCACCGCCAAGCGGCCGGCGAGGCGGTGGGTCAGCGGCATGGCGACCCGGGACTCCGGGACGGCGTGGAAACTCACCGGCCCACCAGCCGGGCGTCGCGCAGCGCACGCACGAGGTCGGACACATCCGACTTCGCCTGCTCCTCGTCCACCTCGAACTCCGCGCTCAGGCCGGCGGCGATCCCCTCTGGGTCGTCTCCCCCGAGCAGTCCGGACAGGACGAAGCTGCCCGTCGGGTTGAGTTCCCAGTACGCCCCCGTGCGCCCGTCCAGCAGGATCTTTCCGTAATCGGTATCCACGAGGGACACCTCGTCACGCAGTCGCATGTGCAGCCTTCTTCAGATAGTGCGGAGCCAGATCTCGCAGGCGAGCGTCGAGTCCAGCCCGCCGTACCGGAGTTCCGGTGAGGACGGGCGGAGCGTGGTCGCCACGATCCGCTCCTTGTCGATCAGGCCGAGCCGGGCCAGGTGGGAGTCCTCCCACAGCTCGACGAGGCGGCTGCGGTTCTCCCGCAGTCCGTTGGCGTCGTCGGCGGACGCCTCTCCCTTGGTCGTCCGCCGCAGGAGGGCGTCGGGCAGGTGTCCGCGCATGGCCGCTTTCAGAAGCGGCTTGAACTCCCACGGGGTCGTGCGCTCCTCGGACCGCACCGACCAGCAGGCCCGCACCACGTGGTCGTCGAGGAACGGGCTGGCCAGCGGCAGTCCGCTGTGCTCGGCGACCTGGTGGAGGATGCGGGTGGCGCGGGTGCCGTGGTGGAGCGTGTGCAGTTCGTTGTGCAGGGCGTGGGTCGCTCCGCGGGGCTGGGCCGTCCGCGCGGCGTCCCGCAGGGCGTCGCGTACGGTCACGGCCGCGTCCGGGGTCACCCAGCTCGGCAGCCGCGGGGGGATGTCCCAGGCGAAGACGTCCGCGCTGTGCGGTGCAGCCCGCGGGGCGGCGACCCCGCCGGCTACGTCCGCGAGCCACCGGCCGTACGGCCTGCGGTCCGCCAGGACGGACAGCGTCTCGCGGATCGACCACCGGTTCTGGGCCCGGTAGCCGCGGATGCTGCGCAGCGCGGCGAGCGGGCGGGTGAGCAGCAGGTCCCGGTGGTGTGCGGGGTGCCCCCACAGGACGTGGTCGCCGCCCATCCCGGTGAGATGCAGCTCGCTGCCGCGGGCGAGCAGCGCGGCGTGCCCCGCGAGCTGCCGCGGCTGGTCGAGGATGGTGGGCAGCGGTTCGTCCACCGGGCCGGTGACATCGAGCAATCCGCTGTAGAAAAGCGGTAGTTCGTCGATGTCGAGCTCAATGTGCTCCGAGCAGGCCATCCCCGCTCCGGCCAGCCGGGCCCAGTAGACGTCGTCGTCCCCCGGATCCCTGCTGGGCAGGGTGAGTGCGATGGGAGCCGCTCCGGCCCGGGCGGCGATGCCGCACACGGTGGTCGAGTCGAGGCCGCCCGACAGGTCGGCGCTGATCTTTCCGGCCACGCCCGTACGGGCGTGTACCGCCTCTTCGAGTGCCCTCCGTAACGCGTCCGCTCCCTCGGCGATCGAGACATGGGTGCGCGGCGGTTCCCACCAGCGGACGTCCGTGGCGCCGTGCCGGGTGATCCGGAGGTAGTCCCCGGGTCGCACCGCGTGCACACCGCGCCACAGCGGCACGTCCCCGAGGGGGTGCGGAACCGAGTCGAGCAGCCGCAGGGCGAGGATCTCCTCGTTCAGCGGCGCGTTCAGCAGCCGGGCCAGGACGTCGGCACGGTTGGCGGCGACCGGCACACCCTCCACGGTGGCGTGGAAGAGCCGGCGCAGCCCTGCCGCCGTCCCCTGGGCCCGGACGACGCCGTCGGCGTGGGCGATGAGGTGGAAGTCTCCCGGCAGCCGTGCGAGAACGCGGTCCAGCGCCGCGAGATCACGCAGACCGGCGAGCCGGGCGCGGAGTTTGTCTTCGTCGACCGGGCAGATGCCGATCAGGGTGACGGACATTCCGTGACCGCTTACCGCGGTGACGGAGCCGCCCCACTCGCCGAGGAGGAAAGCGTTCCCCGACGGATATCTGAGTACGTTTGCGGCTCGCGGCCCGATCCGGGAGGCCACGGCGAGAGCGGCCTCACAGTCCGGTAGCGCTACGAACCAGCCCTCGCCGTGACCTGACATCGGAGTTACCAGCCGAGCGGCAGACGGACCTTCGGCTCATGCGGGCCGCGCTTCAGGAATCCGGTGTCCTTGCGGAAGTCTCCGGCCTTGCACAGGGCCGGAACCTCGTAGATCTTCTTGGCCATGATCTTTCTCCTTATTCCTTCGGAAACGATGCCGCGGACTTGAGGAGCGGCCCGCGGTCTGAGGAAATCGTCGTCCACGGGCGTTCGCCAGATCAAGGAATCAGGGGGCCGACCACGGCCTGTGACATCACAACGGCTCCGGCTCGGCAGGCACTACCCCTACGCCGCTCACCTGCGGGAATGAGGACCAGGCGGCGGCTGTGACCGCCGCCTGCGAGGGGCTGACCCCCGAAAACCGGGCTAGTTCCCTTGGTGGCTTCTTCACTCTCCGCATGAGCTCTCTTAGCACCACTCCCGACGCCCGCCCGACCCGCCACGCGCACCGGCCGGCACACGCGGCATCCGTTGAATGGCGGAGATGATGGCCCCGCGCGGTATCCCCGACTCGTCGGCGAGCCGGACGAACTGCCTTAGCTGTACGGAGAGATCGGCGAGTTCGACCCGCTGGGCGGAATGGAGTACGACCGCGCCGCGCCCCCGCCCGAAGTCGACCACTCCTTCACTCCGCAGCAGACGAAGAGCCCGCAGAATGGTGTTCTTGTTCGCCCCGTATTTTCTGGCCAATTCGTCAGCCGGGGGCAGGTGCTCACCCTGCGCGTACTCCCCGGATGCGATCTCAAGCTTCAGCCGCGCCCTGATCCGGGCATACAGCGGTGTCCCGGCGGCTCCCTGAATGCCGCTCGGATCAGTGATGGTCGGGTCCGGTGCAGATGCCATCCGTACGTGCCCTCTCCCCCAGGCCGTACGTCCTGGCCTTGTCACGGCGGGAAGCACGGCTCCAGTGACGCCCCGTTTCTCCATCGACTCCCGTGGAAGGCGGTGGAGGCAACGCATTTACGTCAGTCGACAGCGTTGCGCCCCGACACCGTAGCCGAGGGGTTGACCCACTTCAACTGGTGTGGCAACACTGTGGTTTGCCTGGTCTCACCACAGTGGAAGCGGTAACTCGCGGCGAAGTAGGTGCCATGTCTGAAGAGTCGGGTCTCAGCCTCGCCGACAAGCTCAACCAGCTGTTCGCCACCGTGCGCCCGGACCCCGGCCACGAGTACAGCAACGAGCAGGTCGCCGCTGCGGTCCGGGAGGCCGGCACGCCCATCTCGCAGAGCTACATCTGGCAGCTGCGCAAGAGCAAGAAGACCAACCCGACCCTCAAGCACCTCCAGGCCCTGGCCCGGTTCTTCGGCGTACCCACGGCCTACTTCGTCGAGGACGAGACCACGGCCCGCGTCACGGAGCAGCTTGCCCGCCTGGCCGCCGAGCAGGCCCGGCTGCACGAGGCCTCCCAGGGCAGTGACGTGAAACTGATGGCCATGCGCGCCGGACAGCTGACGCAACAGCACCGCAAGCAGGTGATGGACCTGCTCGACGTCGTGTACCGGCTGGAGCAGGCAGAGCGGGAGAGACCGCAGGACGATTGACTTGATTCCCTCTGTTTTGCCACCCCTGAGGCCTTGTTGGATGGCAAAGCTATACAGAACCGGCAATCTGCACGCGGAGAAACTCCTTTGGACGAGCGAGCGTTACGGAAGCACTGCAAGCGCACCCTTCAGTCCCTGGGAATCGAACCTCCCCTACGGGTCGAGGTCCTCTGTGAGCTCCTGGGAGCATTCCGCGGCCGGCCCATCCGGCTCGTCCCCCACCCGCTGCCCGTGCCGGGCCCGTTTGGTGTGTGGATCGCCAGCGGGTCGACCGACTACATCTTTTACCAGCGGGAAACCAGCAAGGCGCATCAGGACCACATCATCCTGCACGAGGTGGGCCACATCCTGGCCGATCACGAAAGCGACGCGTCGGACGCCGCCTCCCTGCCGGAGTTGATGCCCGGCATCTCACCCGACGTCATCAGGAAGGCGTTGCGGCGCACTTCGTACGACGACGAGCGTGAACGCGAGGCCGAACTCGTCGCGACGATCATCCTGGAATGGGCATCCGTGCTCGATCGCGTCACCCCGCCGGCACCGGCGGACCGCTCCGCCCAGCGCGTCCACACGGCGCTCAGCGACCGGCAGGGGTGGCTCTGACCGTGCTGTCCGCACTCCTGGGGGTCGTCCTTCTCCTGGCACTCGTCTGGAACATCGCCCGGCTCGTCACCTCGCCCACCGACAAGCTAATCCAGGCGGTCTCCTTCTGCCTCCTGTGCGCGACGCTGTCCTTTCCCGTGGGCACGCGGGGCGGGGCCGGATTCGTCGACGCGCTCATCGGCGAGGGGACCGCCAAACTGCTCCAGAACGCCTTCCTGCTCGGCGCCGTCTTCTTCCTCAAGTGCTTCTTCATCCACTCGGTTTCGGACCGCGAGACGGGACGCGCCCGCGTCCGCGCGGAGCTGGTCCCCCTGGGGATCACGATCCTCGTCATCACCGCGGCAATGGCGGCCACACCCCAGGCCGAACGCTCGCACACGTACGCGGCGGCGAGCATGCGGGCCGATGGAGTCGCCGTCTTCTACCTCACCGCGGGCCTCTACCTGATGTACGCGCTCGCCGTCGCGCTGCGCTGGACCGTGCGCTACGCGCGCATGTCGGGCCGGCCGCTCGTGACCGGCCTTTGGCTGATCGCGGGGGCACTGACCGCGATGGTGTCGGCCGCGGCCGTACGCGAAGTACTCACCCTGGTGCGCTGGCTCGGCGGCGAAGTGCCCCGACCGGCGATCCTCGGCGCCAAGCTCCTCCTCGACCTCGCCATCCCGCTCTTCGTCATCGGAGTCCTCTATCCCGCGTCGGCGACGAGGTGGGCGAGCCTGCGCCTGTGGTGGCACCATCGCCGCGTGTACCGGCGGCTGGCACCGCTGTGGACAGCACTGAACCAGGTGTTCCCCGAGGACGCCCTGCACCGCGGGCACCCCTCCTGGCGAGACTCCTTGAGCCTCCGGGGCGTCCACCGACGCTACTATCGGCGCGCCATCGAGTGCCGCGACGGCCTGGTACGGATCAGCCCCCATCTCGCGCTGCTCGAAGCGGAAGAGCACCCTTCGACGGGCGAGCTCGCCATCGAATCCACCGCGCGGCATCTACGGGCGGCCCTCGCGGCGTACGCGGCCGGGGAACCCGCACCTTCGCAGGCCGTGCCGATCGCCCTGCCGCACGGCGACAGCCTGGAGGACGACGTACGCCAGCTGGCTCTGCTCGCCGACGCCCTGTAGCCGGAGCCATTGGTCTCAGCCAGGCGCCGCCACTCTTACATGTCACCCACCCAAGAGGAAGATCTCCATGGATTGCCTGATCTCGGCGGCACGCATCGTGACGGGCCCTCGCGGCCGGCATCTGACCGACGGGGCCGTGCTCGTCCAAGGCGGGGTCATCACCGCCGTCGGCCCACAGCCGGCCGTCAAAGCCCGTGCCCCACGCGACCTGCCCACCTTCGCGTTCCCGGGTGCCACTGTGCTGCCCGGTCTCATCGACTCCCATGTCCATCTTGCGTTCGATGCCGGGCCGGATCCTGTGGGCACCCTGCGCGAAGCGGACGATGCGGCACTGATCCTGGGCATGGCCGACAGAGCACTGCAGCTCGTGGGCGCGGGCGTCACCACCGTTCGCGATCTCGGCGACAGAGGCGGGCTGGCCATAGGGCTGCGCGCCGAGATCTCCGATGGACGGCGGCCCGGTCCCCGCATCCTGGCCGCCGGCACGCCCTTGACCGGACGCGGAGGACACTGCTGGTTCCTCGGCGGCGAAGTCGACGGGGCCGACGGCATCCGGGCGGCCGTCCGGCGCAACGCGGAGCTCGGCGCCGACGTCATCAAGGTGATGGCCACCGGCGGCGGCATCACCAAGGACGGACCCCCCAGCTGGCAGGCGCAGTTCACCCCCGAGGAGCTGCGCCTCGTGGTGGCGGAGGCGAGTGGGGCCGGGCTGCCGGTCGCGGCCCACGCGCACGGCACCGAGGGGATCGCCGCGGCCGTCGCCGCGGGCGTGGCCACGATCGAGCACTGCACGTGGATGGGGCGGGACGGATTCGACGTACGGGAGGAACTCGTCGCTGCCATTGTGGCCAAGGGCATCCGGGTCTGCCCGGCGGCCAGCCCCGACTGGCGAGGCTTCGCCCGGCGCTTCGGACCGGAGCGCGCCGAGGAGATGTTCGACCGGTTGCGCTGGATGCGCGAACAGGGCGTACGGTTCATCGCCGGTACCGACGCGGGTGTGTCCCGGGCCGTCTTCGACGACTTCGTCTCCAGCCTGGAGTTCTTCGAGTACATCGGCTTCACCCCGGCAGAGGTCGTCGACCTCGCCACGACGGAGACTGCGCAGGCTCTGGGCATCGCGGACGACACCGGCCTGCTCGCCCCCGGCTACCGCGCCGACCTCCTCATCGTCGACGGCAACCCCCTGGAGGACCTCCAGGCCCTGCGCGCCGTCCGCCTTGTGTTGGCTGCCGGCCGTCACTACCTCCCGGAGACCGAAGCCTTGCTCCGACCCATGACCGCATGTGCGGGACGTAACCGGGACTAATGCTGACCACTTGCTGACCACTTGCTGACCTGTGCCCCACGGGTGTGGCTCTGACCTGCAGATCAGGAACATCGACCCCCTCTGGCGAGAGGGCTCCCTGCCTGCACTTCCACGCGAACCAGGCTGTCGTGACGCCGCCGACCAGGCGTCCAATCGGTCAGCCACTCTGGAGCGCTTGAGGGCTGATGCCGTGCTGCCGGCGCTCACCTCCGCTTGGCCGAATTGCCCAGGCTCGTAGACCACCTCGTTCACCCCTTCCCTCCGGTGACTCTTTCACCCATACCTGAGAAACCGCCGGCCAAAGCCTTTTGCGGCAGGCTGTCGGGCGGGCCCCACAACAGCGGAGACCAAACGCCGTCCGGCCACCATGCGGCCGAGCGGGGCATCCGGGGCCAGGAGATGGTTCTGGCCGACCACGTCGGCGAGGGTACGCGGGCGCGGCCGATCGGCCGGCGGGCGCGGCCGCTCGTCGCCGAACAAGGGCAGCGCGGGTTCGGTGTGGGTCATCGGATGCCCTGGCTCAGCGAGGCATCCTTGGGCGGTGGGCCGTGGACGAGGTCGTAGGAGTGGCTGACCAGGTACTCGATCAGGTCGGCGGTGATGTCGGGGCCCGCGCCGACCGAGATCCAGTGCGCCTTGCTGAGATAGCGGCCCGGCACGATGCTCTCGTAGCGCATGCGTAGCGAACTACCCTGCTCCGGCTCGCACTTGACGGTGATGATCTGGTCGGCAGGCTCGTCGGGGGCATCGGTGACGATCAGGAACACTTTGCCCGCCGTCTTGTAGACGTCGAGCTTCGGGGTGAAGGGGCGGTCGTGGCTGACGTCCGGGAGGCCGGTGGCCGTGCGGCGCGCGGTCCGCTGGATCCGGGCACCGGTGAGGGTCACCGCGCCCCCGCGCGGATGCCCAAGGTCTTCGGGTTCACGGGCTGCTTGGCCTTGGGGAGTCGGGCGACGACCAGCCGGTAGGAGTCGGTGACCAGGTCCTCGACCAGGTGCGGGTCGATCGGAGCACCGGGGGCGAGGGTGATCCCGTGCTTCTTGTTCATGTGGTAGCCGGTAGTGATGTCCGCGTGCGTCGCCCGCAGCGCTTCGGCCTCCCCCGGGCTGGACTTGAGGATGACGACCGGTCGGCCGGGCACCTCCGTCATGAGCATGAACACCTTGCCGTGGACCGTGAAGACCTCCCGTTCAGGCCTGAACCGGTACTCCAGTGTGGCCATCGGCAGGCTCTCACCTCGCTCCTGGGCCGTCTCCTGCAGGGTCTGTCCATCCATCAGGGCAACCTCCCTTTCGTGTCCGGTGGTTGAGCATCGTTTCAGTCGAGTACGACGACGTGCTTGCCCGGGAACGCGCCGGACTCCAAGTCGGCCTGCGCCTCGCGGACGGATTCCAGGCCGTGATACACCGGCATCGGCGATCTCACCGTCGTCGAAGACGGGGTGATCGACGCCGAGGTCGCGCAGCATGTCCGCGCGGTCGGGGCGGCGGATGGTGGCCGGACAGGCCCCGGCGGGTGGTCACCTCGGACTCGTTGACCCCGAACGCCTTGACCTTGATGCGGACCCATCCGGGGCGTACCGGGGGCACGGGCAGGTCCGTGGCGACGAGTTTGTCAATGCCACCCGGTTCAAAGACGACGATGGCGCGCATCGTGCGGGGCCCGGCCTCCGCGTCACGGTCGGCCGGTTCGTTCATGGTGATTCCTCGGTTCGGCCGCGCCGCCCCCTGCGGCAATTCGCGCTGATCGCGGTCCCCGCACAAGCCCTTGAGGACGTAGGCACCGTGACCGGCGCGCCACCGCCCCCGTGACGTCGCCGGCGCTGGATCTCGACGGGCTCAAGACCCCGGTCGAGGACGTCCGGCGGGGAACTGGGCGGGTGCGGTTATGCGCCTGGGTGCATGGCGTCGCGGACCAGGGCGGTGTCGACGAACTGCTCGAAGCGGACGATCTTTCCGCCGCGTACGACGAAGTGGTGGGCGACGCGCACGTTGAGCGGTTTGTTGGTGGCCTTGTTGGTGGCGGTGTAGCGGGCGAGGACGACGACGTTCTGGCCGTCGACGACGTAGGTGTCGTCGTGGGCGGCCCAGTCGTCCCAGGACTCGCCGAGCTGTTCCATGACGGCGGAGGTGACGCCGGTGGGGGTGCGGTAGGTGCCGGCCAGGGGGAAGCCGGCCATCTCGGTCCACTCCACGTCGTCGGCCAGGGTGGCCCGCAGGGCTTCGAGGTCGCCGTTGGCGGAGGCGACGTACTGGCGGCGCACCACGTCGGCGGGGGCGGACGAGGCGTGGAAGTCGGTCGTCTCCATGGGTTACGGCCCTTCTCAGATGGGGTCGGGGGTGCTGGTGGGGCACAGGCGGTAGGTGGGTACGCGCCTGGCTCCTGCGTAGCGTTGGAGCAACTGGTGGATGCCCGCGCCGACGGCCGGCGCGATCAGGTACGCGGCGAGGTAGCCGTAGGTCCACAGGAGCGCGGGGCCGGCGGCCTGGGTGTCGCGGGCGGTGGTGCTCACGGGTTCTCGCTGGGCTCGGCGGGCACGGTCCGGCCTGCGTCCCGGCCGGACCGTGGTCGGGGTGGGTCAGCCCCAGGTCATTTCGCCCTTGGCGACCTTGGCGCCGAGCTGGGCCGCGATGAGCATCCCCGCGTCCGGGTAGCGGGCGACCAGCGCGCCGGTCAGGGCCTCGCCGTTATCGGCCTTGTCCAGTTCGGCCTCGAAGGCGGTGAGGTAGTCCCGGGTGTAGGCGATCGGGCTGGCATCCAGGGTGGTGGTGGGCAGGCGGTGGCCGGGGACGGCGAAGGCCGGGTTCAGGGCAGTCATCTCGTCCAGCAGCTCGATCCACACGGCGCGGTCCTGGGGCTTGCCGGTGTCGGCGACCCAGACGTGCTCGTTCTGGAAGAGCAGGACGCCGGCGACGATCGCCCGGTGTTCGGCCTGCCACAGGTAGTGGCGGTCGGGCAGCCCCGGGTGGCCGCCCTTGAGCTGGAAGACGTGCCCTTCGAAGGTGAGGTCACCGGTCAGTTCGGCCATCTCGACCAGGCGGGTGGGGCGGTTGGCGCCTACCGGCTCCCAGGCCTTGAGCTTGCCCTCGTACGCGGCCTTGATGTGCTCGATCACCAGCGGTGTCGCAAGGATCTCGGCGTCGGGGAAGGCGTCCGCGATGACCTCGGCGCCCCAGTAGTAGTCGGGGTCAGCGTGGCTGATGAAGACCTTGGTGAGGTTCTTGCCGGAGTCGAGGACCTCGGCGGCCAGCCGGTGTCCGTCGGCGCGGGTGAACCCGGTGTCGATGAGGAACGCGCCCTGCTCACCGGTGATGAGGGTGGCGGTCTTGTTCTTCGAGCCGACGGGGAAGTCCAGGTCGATGACCTTGAAGTCGAGAGTGCTCATCATCATGTCCTTTGCCGGAAGCAGAGTGAGGGGTGCTGAGGTGTGAGGCTGGGTTGCCCGCCGTGTGGGTTCAGGTTCGCGCCGACGGGTGCGGGCGGCACCGACCGTGCCGGTGTGTCGGCCGGGATTCAGCGGCCGGATGCGGCCGACCGGGTGCGAGCGGCACCGAACCGGACGTAGCCGAACTCGCGGATCGGCACGGCCCGCCGCCCGGTGAACAAGCCGCCCGACACGACCTCGACGGGCAGTTCGGGGTGGCGGAGGGTGACCTCGGCCAGGGTGGGGGCAAAACCGCAGGATCAGCCGCAGTGGGCGTCGAAGACGTAGACGAGTTTCATGGGGAGGCCTTTGCAGAGGGAGTCGCTCCGTACCGAAGCGATGTATCTGCCTGAACAGTATCTGCCATGTCAGGTATTCCCGCAGGGTGAAAGGCCCCCATCGTCGGGGCTTCCGCCCCCCTACCGCAGGCGGGGCAGGGCGTCCCGCGCCGAGTGGGACAGGATCCGCAAGCACTCCATGAACTGCTCCCTCGCCTCCTCGGGCAGCGGCGCCAGGAAATGGCGGCGGATGTTCTCCACGTGCACCCGGCTGGCCCGCACGACGATGTCCTCACCCCGCCCGGTGAGCCGTACCAGCTTGCCCCTGCGGTCCGCTGGGTCGTCGGCGCGCACCACCAGGCCGGCCGCCTCCATCCGGTCCACCAGGCGGGTCATTCCGCCCGTGGTCAGGACCCGCTCCTGCGCGACGGCCCGCATCGACATGCCCGCGCCGCCCGCCCGGCCCACGATCAGCAGCACCTCGTACATCAGGTGACTGATCCCGAACTCCTCCTCGATCGCACCACCGAGCAGGTACTCCAGCCGCCCCGCGGCCCCCTGCAGCCGCCCGAACGCGAGCACCAGCTCGTCGTTCGCCGCCTCCTGCGCCGAACCGATCCCCGCACCTTCGCCCACCCGCCACACCCTTCGCTCGCCGGCTCCGCTCTCGGTACGATCATCGCCCCTCCCTGCCGCCCGGCACGCGGCAACGCCCTCCCAGGTGGGCGCCGGGGAGGGCTACTGCCGGGCGGGTCCGGCGGGTGATACGGACGGTAGCCAGGACCCACGCGCGACATCCATGTCATGAACGGCCCAGGAGCGGTCCCTCACCGAAACCCGGCACTACGCAGAACTCCGCCAGAGCATCCGGCCGGAACTCGGATGACTGCTCGGGCGAGCAGGGGTAACGATGCCCCCCGGGGGGCATCCATGAGCCTGGCCAGAGGGTGACCGCCACCTCCAGCGGGTCCAACTGTTCGGCGATCGCGGAGGCCGCGACCGCGCTGATGCGCCTGCCACGCAGGCCAGGACGACCGCGCCGGTCAGTGCGGCGGCGAAGCTGCCCTGGGTCATGAGGCCGAACATGGCCGGCGGCAGGATCACCGGCGGCAGCGCGGACCTGGACGGTTGCGCGGAGGAGGAGGCGACTGTCTGCCTCACGGCGCCGGTACGGCGCCGATCTGCTGCATCACCCCGAGGAGATCGGGCTGGCCCCGTTCGCCGACGATCCGGCCGTCGGCCAGGTAGTAGAAGTTCATGGCCTGCACCGAGATCTTATTGCCGGTCGCCGGGATCCCGAAGAATTCACCGTCGTGGGTTCCCCGCATGGTGAACCGCGCGGCAACCGTGTCGCCTTCGGTGACCGTCTCCTCCAGCGTCCACTGGACGTCGGGGAAGGCGCTGCGCATCATCCCGAGGACTTCCATGTACCCATCGGGCCCCCGCAGCGGTTCCGGGTGGCTTGGCGCGTGGAACACCGCGTCCGGAGAAATGACCTTGCGGGCGAGACCCTCGTCGCCCGTGTTGATGAACTCGACGAAACGGTTCATCACTGACTCGCTGGACTGCGCCGGCATCTTGCTGTGCCTCTCCAAAGACGATGGGTGGATGCCTGGGAGCCTAACATCGAATCGATGTCTACATCGATTCGATGTGGACGTGCGAAGATGGAGGCATGCTGGAACTCGCGATACTCGGTTTCCTGGCCGAGGGACCCCTGCCCGGACACGAGCTGCGCCGCCGCGTCTCACAGCTGACCGGCTATACGCGGCCGGTCAGTGACGGCAGCCTGTATCCGGCGATCAATCGCCTGACCAAGGCGGGCTTGATCGAGCGGCGCGCCGACCCGGCTGCGGGGGCGGCCCGGTACGTGCTCAGCCTGACCGCGGCCGGCCGGGCCGACATGCTTCAGCGCCTGCGCCGGCCCGCCGATCACGAGATCACCGACTTCACACGGTTCTACATCGTCCTCGCATTCCTCTCCCACCTGCCCGACGTAGCCGAACAGCACGCAGTGCTGCGCAGACGGCTGGAGTTCCTGGAAGAACCGGCGAGCTTCTTCTACGACAACGAGCGGCCCCTGCGCGCCGAGGAGATCACCGACCCCTACCGGCACGGCATGCTGCTCACCGCCCGCGCCACCAGTCGCGCGGAGCGGACCTGGCTGCGCGAAGCCCTCGGGGACGAAGCCCCCGTATTCGACACCGGACGCGCCGACAGCGATCCGCACACACCCGCCGCTCCCGCGAGCTGACTGTCCACGGAGGTACCCCCCATGCTTGCTTCCTGGTACGAGGACCAGGGCCCCGCCGCCGATGTCCTGCACGTCGGTGAACTCCCTGATCCCTCCCCCGGCCCCGGCGAGGTCCGCGTCCGCGTCACCGTCTCGGGCGTCAACCCCGGCGACACCAAGAAGCGGCGCGGCTGGCTCGGCTCGTCCATGCCCCACCCGCGAGTGATCCCGCACAGCGACGCCGCCGGAGCCATCGACGCCGTGGGCGCCGGAGTCGGCGCCCGCCGCGTCGGGCAACGAGTCTGGGTGCACGGGGCCCAGTCCTACCGCCCCTTCGGCACGGCCGCCCAGTACACCGTCGTACCGGATCACCAGGCCGTACCCCTGCCCGACCACCTCAGCGACGAGTTGGGCGCGAGCCTCGGCATCCCCGGCATCACCGCGCACCGCACCGTCTTCGCCGACGGCCCGGTCGACGGCCAGCTGGTCCTGGTCCACGGAGTCCTCGGCGGCGTCGGCTCCCTGGCCGCCCAGCTCGCCCACTGGGCCGGCGCGACTGTGATCGCCACCGTCCGCCGCACCGCGGACCTCGACCACATCGACCCGGCCGTCGTCTCCCACGCCGTCGCCCTGGATACCGGCGACCCCGCCGTGGCCATCCGCTCGTACGCGCCGCGGGGCGTCGACCGGATCATCGAGGTCGCCCTGTCCGACAACGCCGACCTCGACAACGCCGTCGCCGCCAACAACGCCGTCATTGCCGCCTACGCCACCCGCACGGACCGCACCGAGATCCCCTTCTGGCCTCTGCTGTTCAACAACGTCACCCTGCGCCTGCTCGGCAGCGACGACTTCCCCGCCGAGGCCAAGCGCCAGGCCGCCCGCGACCTCACCTCCGCAGCCGCCGTCGGCGCCCTCACCATCACCGTCGGCGACCGCTACCCGCTGGACGACATCGCCAAGGCCCACGACCACGTCGACGCCGGCGGTGGCCACGGCCGCATCCTGCTCACCATCCCCCAATAGCGCAGACGGAGTGCCGGCCGGCCACCGAGGGAGGGGCGTCGCGCTGGCGATGAAGCTTCTGGCGATCAGCTTCGCGCGTTCGCACGGCGTGCACTGGATGCGGGCCTTCCACCGCCCGGGCAACGCTGCGGCCATCGGCATGAACCGGCGGCTGGGCTTCGTCGAGGCCGACACGCCCGTCCGGGACGACGGATCGGGTCGGGCCGCGCCGTACCAGCCGGGCCTGCTCACCCTGCAGCGCTGAAACGCCTGAACCGTGGTGATCGCGATGGGGTGCGGTCCGTCGACGCGTAGACGAGCGGTTTACGGCGTGGGCAACTCCATCTGCTGACCGATACCCACCGCACCGAGGAACCCCAGCCGCGCATCGGCTGGGGTTCCTCATCCTGTGCGCAGGCGGTTTCAGGGCCCCCGGTTGGGGAGCCTGGACTGCCTGTCGTGACGGACATCTCAGCAGGGAGCGGCGGAACGGCGGCCCCTACGTCCTGGCGCCTGGGACCGCCACGCCGGCTCCGGTCCGGAGCCGGACCCGTGTCACGTCGTCAGCGCTGCTGTGTCAGCAGACCCGGCCGGTAGGGCCATTGGCCGTATTCGCCGCCGGAGTTGGGGTCGCGTCCCTGGTAGAGGAACTGCAGGTTGCAGGGATCGACGGTGAAGGTCTGATCGGCGCTGGTGCGGATCAGTTCGCCATGGCTGATGTCGTTGGTCCAGGTGGCGCCGCTGTTGGCCTTACCGGCGAAGGAGTTGCTCTCGGTCGCGGCCTGGGGTGTCCATGAGCCGTTCAGGCTGGTGGCAGTGAACGAGCGGAAGTAGCGGCCCTGTGAGCCCCTCGCCTCGACGAGCATGAGGTAGCGGTCCTGGCCCTGGAGCTTGTAGACCTGCGGGGCTTCGAACAGGTTGTCCGCCGTATCGCTCATGATCGTCGTGTAGTTCGAGCCGAAACTGCTCGGGAAGTTCCCGATCGGCATGCCGGCCCGGTAGATCTTGCCGTTGTCACCGGCGAAGAACAGGTACATGTTCGTGCCGTCAGCGATGAGCGTCTGGTCGATGGGGCCTGTGGTGGAGCCGGTGATGCTTCCGGTGAAGAGCACCTGCTGTGAGGACCAGCCATTGGGGTTGGACGGGTCGCTCGACGTCCGGTAGGAGAAGGCGCTCCCGCCTCCCCACTGGTAGGCGAGCACCCAGATGTTCTTCGGCGCGAAGTAGAAGAGCGTGGGCGCGACGACGGAGTTCGACATCGTGTTCTGGCTGGCCGAGGCCATCTCCGGCCAGTTGCCGAACAGGCCGAAGTTCATCGAACCCCAGCCCGCTCCCGTTCCCGCGGCGCCGTGCGTCGTCGCATAGACGAGATGCTTGCCGTTGTAGGGAGCGACGGTGAAGTCCTTGAGCGACGCCCACCCGGCCTTGGGCTGCACGAGTGCGCCCGTCGAGGTCCAGCGGTATGTGGACGGAAGAGCGCACGCACCGGGGTTGCCGGCACCGACCTTGACGAGCTGCCACTGCTGGTTGGTGCCGCCCCAGTCGTCGTACTGGACGACGTTCGCGTTGTCGGCGGTGGACCCGCCTTGTACCTCGAGAGCCTTGTTGCTGTGGCGCGCGATGAGCCTCACGTAGCCGTCCGAGCTGTCGGCCAGCCGCCACTGCTGGTTGGTCCCGTTCGCGTCGGCCCACTGGACGATCGAGGCGCCGTTCGCGGTGGAACCGTTCTGGACATCCAGCACCTTGCCGGAGTGGCGGGACTTGATGCGGTAGTTGCCGCCACCGGAGTCGACGAACTGCCACTGCTGCTGGTTCTGGTCGTTCCGGGTCCACTGGGTGATGCGGGCGCCGTCGCCGGTCGCCAGGTTGTAGACGTCCAGGGCCTTGCCGCTGTTGCGGTTGACCAGCACGTAGGAGGCGTTGGGGTCGACGGTCGCCGCCCTGGCGGGCTGGACACTGAGGAAGGTGGCCAGGAGCAGCAAGGGCGCGAGCACGGCGAGCAGACGTCGTCTCAGGTGGACCGGGGAGGGATGGCGAAACCACATCAGAAAGACTCCTTCGGGAGGTGGGGGTGAGGTGACCCCGACGGGCCGCGGAACGGCCGTATTGGGGGGTCGGGGACGGGATAGGTGTGAAGGCGGCCGCACATGCCGAAGCGTTGGTGCTCCGGACGCTCCAGTCGCGGCACTTCGCCGTGGTCGTGGTGGGAGAGGTTTCCGGCCTTCAGCCGTTCCAGCTGACGGCCGGTCGTGAAGACGGCGTCGCCCGCCTCGGGGAGTCCGCTGTTCTGCATGAGCACCACGATGCGCAGGCCACCGTCGTTGACCAGGCGGTGGATCGTGCCGGGGGTGAACCGGACGACGTCGCCGGGGTGCAGCGGGGTGTCGGCGAAGCCGGGGGTGGTGAGGGTCTGGACGCTGCCCGCGCCGCCGGTGACTACGTAGGCTTCGGAGCAGACGAGGTGCATGTGGGGTGTGCCGCCGCGCAGCCCGTCGGCGGCCTCCCAGTCGTACACGGTCAGCCCGGAGATCCCCACGCCGCCGGGGAACGGGGTCACCACGAGTGTTCCGCGATGTGGCGGGACAGGCGCCCGGGGGTCCACGCGCCGTTGGCCACGGCGATCCGGTAGCGGCGCGACATGGTCTCGCCCGGGGCCAGCGGCAGTTCCTCGTCGAATGCCAGGGAGGTTGGTCTTCATGAAGGCCGGGGCGCTCCAGGCGTCGGCGAAGAACCGGGTGACGCCGTAGTCCTTGGCTTCCTTGGCGAGCCAGACCTGACCGCCGTCCCAGCCGTCCCAGCCGTACTTCGGCGTGGCCTGCGGCCCGCCGGGATCGGCCGACAGGATCGTGGGCATGTGGTCGTAGACCCTGTCGGTCGACGACCCGATGCCCAGGCGCAGGATCGAAAGGCCCGCGCCCTTGCCCGTACTGAGCAGCAGGTCGAGCACCTCGCGCTGCTTGGCCGGGCTGAGGCCGCGTGCGCCGTGCAGCAGGTCGGCCCGCTGGAAGGCCATCGAGAACCCGAATCCGTCTATGGGCTGGAGCTCGGCGCGGAAGTCGATGACGGGGTGCGCGGGGGCGGGGTGCGCGGGGGTGGCCACAGCCTGTGTTGTTAGCGCTAACAAAACTGCGGTCGATGCGACCGGGCGTTTCACGGCGTCTCCTCGGGGGGGGGAGGTCACACGGGACGGGTCAGCCCTTGGTGGCGCCCGCGGTCAGTCCGCCGATCAGCTGCCGCTCGGCGACGGCGTAGAAGGCGAGGGCGGGGACCATGGCGAGCACGATGTAGGCGAGGACGAGTGCGTAGTCGGTCGAGTACTGGCCCTGGAACTGCTGGACGCCGACCGGGATCGTCTGCCATTGGGGGTCGTTGAACACCAGCAGCGGCAGGAAGAAGTTGTTCCAGCTCGCGACGATCGCGAGCACCGAGACCGTGCCGAGCGCCGGACGAGCCATCGGCAGCAGGATCTTCCAGAAGAAGCGGAACTTGCCGCAGCCGTCCATGACGGCCGCCTCCTCTACCTCTGCCGGGATGGTCCGGAAGAACCCGCGCAGAATGATGATCGTCATCGGGAGCCCGAAGGCCGCCTGCGGGAGGATCACTCCGAGCGGGTTGTCGAGCAGGTCGAAGTTGCGCAGCAGCAGGAACAGCGGCAGGACGGCCACCGCGAACGGGAACATGAGCCCGATCGTGAACAGCGTGTAGAACAGCTCCCTGCCCCGGAAGGCGTAGCGGGCCAGTACGAACGCCGCCATCGCGGAGACCGCCACCGTGCAGCATGCCGTGCCGATCGCGATGCCCGCACTGTTGGCGATCTGCCGCCAGAACATTCCGTCGCCGAGGATGCCGGTGTAATTGCCGGTCTTCCAGTGCTCGGGCAGCCCGAACGGGTTGGTCGTCAGCTCGCCGGTGCTCTTGAACCCGGAGATCACCGCGTAGACCAGCGGCACGACGACGAACGCGCCGATCAGCCAGACCACGGCGTGCAGCGACAGACCGCGGGCCGTTCTGCGGGCGTTCACAGGCCACCTCCCGTGGTGACGGCCCCGCTCAGGTCACGGCGCAGAACGTACCGCTGGTAGAAGAGGGAGAACATCAGACTGATCATGAACAGCACCACGCTGATCGCACTGGCATAGCCGACCTGGTAGCGCTTGAATCCGAACTGGAACATCGAGATCGCCATCGTCTCGGAGGAGTGGTTGGGCCCGCCGGCGGTCATGACCCAGACGAGGTCGAAGAGCTGGATGGCGCCGATGACCGAAAGGAAGACGCTGATCCGGATCGTCGGGCCGAGCAACGGCAGCGTCACGTGCCGGAAGCGCTGCCAGGCGCCGGCGCCGTCGATGGAGGCGGCCTCGAGGATCTCGCCCGGGATGCTTTGCAGCCCGGCGAGGAAGAGCATCATGTGGAACCCGAAGTACTTCCAGGTCATGACCACGAACAAAGTCGGCATGACCGTCGAGGGGTCGGCGAGCCACTTGCCCTGCAACCCCTCCAGGCCGAGGGCGCCCGCGAGATGGTCGGCCATGCCGCCACCGGGAAGGAAGATCATCGTGAAGAGGACCGCCGTGACCACTTCGGACAGGACGTACGGCGCGAAGAACAGCATCCGGTAGACGGCCCGGCCGCGCAGCCTCTGGTTGAGCAGGACAGCGGTGAACAGCGCGAACGGCAACTGCACCGTGATCGACAGCGTGATCAGGTACAGCCCGCGCTCCAGATCACCGAGGAAGACCTGATCCCGGAAGAGGGTGGCGTAGTTCCCGAAGCCGACGAACTCCTCCAGGGGGCCGACCCCGCCCCACTTGAAGAAGCCGGTGTAGACGGCGACCGCGATCGGGGCGAGGACGAAGACGAGGAAGAGGACCAGAGCCGGGACGAGGAACCAGGCGACGGACGCCCAGCTTCCCAGCCGACGCGGGAGCGAGCGTGCCGGGGCGGGCGGGCGCAACGGCCCGGCGTCCTGCGTCCGCTCCTTGGTCAGGGTGGACACGGAGCTAGGCACCCTTCGCAACCTCGGTGATCGACCTGGTGACCTGCTCGGGCGTCTTCTTGCCCGCGATGAGGTCGGCGACGCTGTCGTTGACCTCCTGGCCGACCGCCGGCGGGTAGGCCTGGTCGAGGTAGAGCTGGAATCCCGTCGCCTTGACCAGGCTGTCGGCCACCGCCTTCCTGTTGGGGTCGGTGAGCTGGCTCTCCGCGCCCTTGACCACCGGCAGATAGCCGTTGGAGGCCAGCAGCTTGGACTCGTTCTCCAGAACGAGGAACTTCAGGAAGTCCAGGGCCTCCTTCGGCGCGCCCTTGCGCAGCGCGAAGCCGCCGCCGCCCCCCAACACCTCGGTGGCCCGGCCGACTCCGCCATCGACCGTCGGGAAGGGGAAGAAGCCCAGGTCCGCGCCGAGGTCGGCGCCCGCGTCCTTCTGCACCGACGGTCCCCACTGGCCCATCAGCTCCATGGCGGCCTTGCCGTTGCCCATGGTCGCGGCCTGGCCGCCGGGGGTCGAGTAGCCGGCGCCGAGGAAGCCTGTCTGGAACGGCTGGAGGTCGACCAGTTCCTTGAGGTGGGTGCCTGCCTGGACGAAGCCGGCGCCGGTGAAGTCCTTGGTGGTCGCCGCCTGCTGCAGCGCGGGGAGGCCTGCGACGCGCATTGCGAGGTAGGCCCAGTAGTAGTGGCCGGGCCATTTCTCCTTGCCCGCGAGGGCGATCGGAGTGACACCCGCTGCCTTGAGCTTCTTGACGTCTTCGAGGAGCTCGGCCCAGGTGGCCGGCGGAGCGGTGATCCCGGCCTTGGCGAAGAGCTTCTTGTTGTACCAGAAGCCGACCATGCCGACGTCGTAGGGCACCCCGTAGGTCCGGTCCTCGAACTGATAGGCCTGCAGCGAGACCGGGGTGATCTCGGACGACCAGCCGAACACGTCGGTGAGGTCCTCGACCAGCCCCGCGTCGACCTGCTGCTGCAGCACGCCACCGCCCCAGGTCTGGAAGACGTCGGGGAGCTTGCCCGAAGAGGTGGTGGCGGTCAGCTTGGACTTGAACGCCTCGTTCTCCAACGAGGTCGTCTTGATCGTGATGTTCGGGTGGGCGGCCGTGAACGCCGAGGAGATCTGCGGGAAGAGGGACTTTCCCGGTTCCGTCGTGGCGATGTTCCACCACGCGAAGGTCACCTTGCCGTCGGCCGTCGGCCTGGAGCCGGAGTCCCCGCCGCCGCAGGCCGCGGTCAACGAGACGGACAGTGCGCTCAGGCCCGAGAGCGCCAGGAAGCTTCGTCGGCTCGGGGGTGTGCTGGCCATGGGACCTCCGGGGTGGGGAATGCCGGTGCAATGTCGAAAATGTTTCGTAACATCCTCGATTCGGTGCTGCCACAAACTAGGAACATGCGGCCACCTGGTCAAGCCTTCTCACTGAATTTCCGTCGGCAGCAGCGGACTTGGAGCTTGACAACCTGGTCACGCCGGCCGGAAACTCTTCGAAAGTTTGCGATACCTGTCGCCAGCCCGGAACGTCAGCGCAGAGGAGAGAAGTTGAGCGAGCAGCGTCCGACCCTGGCCCTCATCGCCGCGGAGGCAGGGGTCTCCCAGGCCACCGTGTCGAAAGTGGTCAACGGCCGCTCCGATGTCGCACCCTCGACACGCGAACGGATCGAGGGCCTGCTGCGCTCCCACAACTACCTCCACCCCGGCGGGCAGGCCAGGGCCCGCAGGTCCGGCCTGGTCGACCTGATCATCGGCGGTCTGGACAGCGCGTGGGCGGTGGAGATCCTGCGCGGCGTCGAGGCCGAGTGCGCCCGGCGGAGCGTCGGCACCGTCGTGTCGCTCGTCCCGCCGGGCGAGGCCACGCCGTCGAGCTGGGCCGCACTGCCGGTCCTGCACCACAGCGACGGCGTCATCCTCGTCACCGCCTCGGTCACCCAAGCCCAGCGTGCCCAGGTCGAACAGGCCGGGGTGGCGCTGGTGGTCATCGACCCGATCGACCTGCCGGGCAACGGTGTGCCGAGCATCGGGGCGACCAACTGGGCGGGCGGCCTCGCCGCCACGGAGCACCTGCTGGAGCTGGGGCACCGCCGGATCGCCGCGATCGGCGGGCGCAAGGAGATGCTCTGCAGCCAGGCCCGCATCGACGGGTACCGCGCCGCGCTGGAGCGGGCCGCGATCGAGGTCGACCGCGACCTGATCCGGTTCGGCGACTTCCAGCACGAGGGCGGGTTCCAGCGCGCCCAGGAACTGCTCGCCCTTCCCGAGCCCCCGACCGCCATCTTCGCCGGCAGCGACCAGCAGGCGATGGGCGTCTACGAAGCCGCCCGGCAGGGCGGGCTGAGCATCCCCCAGGATCTCAGCGTGGTCGGTTTCGACGACCTGCCGATGTGCGAATGGCTGTCACCGCCGCTGACGACGGTGCGCCAGCCGCTGGAGGAGATGGGCCGGCTCGCCGCCCGCACACTCTTCCAGCTCCTGGACGGCCAGCCCCTGGTCAGCCCCCGGATGGAACTCTCGACCGAGCTCAAGGTCAGGCTCTCCACCGCCCCGCCCCGTCTCTAGTGCTGTGACCGGGAAGGTTCACCGGGTCGCGACGCCCGGCACGGCACCTCGCCGCGTTGTCGGACCGCGCAAGTACGTCCAGTACGAGCCGCGATCCTCCGCCTTGCGATGCACCGCACCGAACGCCGCAACCCGGCAAACCTTCCCGGCCACAGCACTAGGTCGTATCGTCAAAGTCCCTAGGAGAACTCCTTGACCGAGCCCTGGCGTGACCCCCTCATACCCGTGTCCGTGCGAGTCACCGATCTGCTGAAACGAATGACGCTGGAAGAGAAGGCGGGTCAGCTCACCGGCTTCTGGGCGCTGCCCTCGGATCCGGGGACACCGGTCGCGCCGATGGAGGACGATTCCGGCGAGTCCGCGCCCGGCCTCGACGACATCGTCGCCCACGGGCTCGGCCAGCTCACCCGGGTGTACGGCACCGCGCCGATCACCGCGGAGGCCGGGATGGAGCGGCTCGCCTCGCTCCAGCGGCAGGTGACCGGATCCGGCCGGTTCGGGATACCGGCGGTCGCTCACGAGGAGTGCCTGACCGGGTTCATGACGTTCGGGGCGACGGTCTTCCCCGGGCCACTGGCCTGGGGAGCCTCCTTCGATCCCGGGCTCGTGCGCCGGATGGCCGCCGCCATCGGCGCGGGGATGCGGCGGGTCGGCGTCCACCAAGGGCTGGCCCCGGTGCTCGACGTGGTCCGCGACTACCGGTGGGGCAGGACCGAGGAGTGCATAGGCGAGGACCCCTATCTCGTCGGAGCGATCGGCACCGCCTACGTGCAGGGCTTGGAGAGCGCCGGGATCGTGGCGACGCTCAAGCACTTCGCCGGGTACTCGGCCTCGCGCGGCGGCCGGAACATGGCCCCCGTCTCCTCGGGGCCGCGCGAGTTCGCCGACGTACTGGTCGAGCCCTTCGTACGGGCGCTGCGCGAGGGGGGCGCCCGGTCGGTGATGAACAGTTACACCGACGTGGACGGCGTTCCGGTGGCCGCCGACGCACGGCTGCTGACCGAGCTGCTGAGAGGCGAGCTCGGTTTCAGCGGTGTGGTCGTCGCCGACTACTACGCCGTCTCCTTCCTGGAGACCCGGCACGGCGTCACCGGATCGCGGGGCGCGGCCGGCGCGCTGGCGCTGACCGCCGGAATCGACGTCGAGCTGCCCACGGCCCGCTGCTACGGCGAGCCGCTGACCGAACTCGTCCGGTCGGGAGTCGTGTCCGAGGAGCTCATCGACCGGGCCGCGGAACGGGTCCTGCTGCAGAAGGCCGAGCTCGGCCTGCTCGACCCCGGCTGGGAACCCGTCAAGCCCGAGCCGGTCGACCTCGACCCGCCGGAGAACCGGGCATTGGCCAGGCTCCTGGCCGAACGGTCCACCGTGCTGCTCGCCAACGACGGCATCCTGCCGCTGCGGCCGTGCCGGGTCGCGATCAGCGGGCCGTACGCGGACGACCCCCAGTCCTTCCTCGGCTGCTACTCCTTCCCCAACCACGTCGCGCTGCCCGGCGACCTCGGGCTGCACATCCCGACGCTCGGTGAGGCGCTCACCGCCGGCGGGTTCGCAGTCACCGACGACGATCCGGACGTGAACGTGCTGGTACTCGGGGACCGGGCCGGCATGTTCGGCCGGGGCACCTCCGGCGAGGGCTGCGACGCCGAGACCCTCGACCTGCCCGGCGACCAGGCCGCGCTCGCCGACGCCGTTCTGGACTCCGGGGTGCCGACCGTTCTGGTCCTCGTCTCCGGACGGCCCTACGCGCTCGGCACGCTGGCCGAGCGCGCATCGGCCGTGGTGCAGGCCTTCTTCCCCGGCGAGGAGGGCGGGACGGCGCTGGCCCGGATCATCAGCGGGGCTGCCGAACCGTCCGGGCGGCTGCCCGTCTCCATCCCCCGCCAGGTCGGCGGTCAGCCCGGCACCTACCTGCACGCGAGGCTCGGCGGGCACACCGACTGGAGCTCGGTGGACCCGACCCCGCTGTTCCCCTTCGGACACGGGCTGAGCTGGACCGGCTTCACCTGCTCGGAACTGTCGGTGGATCCCATCGCCGCGACGGACGGGGCCGTCTCCGTTTCGGTCACGGTACGCAACGTCGGCGAGGTGGCCGGGACCGAGGTGGTCCAGCTGTACCTCTCCGATCCCGTGGCGTCCGTCGTCCGGCCGCAGCGGTGGCTCGCCGGGTTCGCCAGGGTCGAGCTGCAGCCGGGCGCGGCCGCCCGGATCACCTTCTCCGTCCATGCCGACCGGACCTCCTTCACCGGGCTCGACCTGCGCAGGAGAGTGGAGCCCGGGGAGATCGGCGTGGCCGTCGGACGGTCCAGCGGCGATCTGCCGCTCCAGGGCTCCTTCACTCTGGAGGGCCCCGTACGTCACCCGGCGGCCGACCGGGTGCTGTCCGTGCCGGTCGAGATCGTCCCGGTTCCATGACCACGCCGTGCGATGATCCCGTCTTCGGTGATCCCGTGCTGCCCGGGTTCCGGCCCGACCCGTCCGTCTGCCGGGTGGGAGCGGACTACTACCTGGTGACGTCCAGCTTCGAATGGTTCCCGGGCCTTCCCGTGTTCCACAGCCGCGATCTCGTGAACTGGCGGCGCATCGGCTCCGCGCTCGACCGGGCGTCCCAGCTCGACCTCGACGGGTGCGAGCCCTCACGGGGTCTGTTCGCACCGACGATCCGGCACCATGACGGGGTCTTCCACCTCGTCTGCACGCTGATGGACGGCCCCGGCCATTTCGTCGTCACGGCGACCGACCCGGCGGGGCCGTGGTCGGAGCCCCACTGGTTGGACGGCGATGGCTTCGACCCCTCGCTGTTCTTCGACGACGGTCCGGACGACGGCGACGGCGACGGCGACGGCGACGGCCGGGCCTGGTTCACCGCCGCCCGCGTACTGGACGAGGCCGCCGGCCGCACCGAGATCTGGATGCGCGAATACCTTCCCCACGAACGACTGCTCACGGGACCGGAGCACGTCCTGTGGTCGGGAAGCCACCCGGGCGCCCGATGGTCGGAAGCCCCGCACCTCTACAAGATCGACGGCAGCTATCTTCTGCTCACCGCCGAGGGCGGCACCGATGTGGACCACAGCGTGGTGGCCGCCCGCGCCGACCGCGTGACCGGCCCCTACGAGGGCGCCCCCGGCAACCCGGTGCTACCGCCGGCCAAGGGCCCGGTCACCTGCACCGGGCACGCCGACCTCGTCCAAACCCCGTACGGCGACTGGCGGGCCGTCCTTCTGGGCGTCCGCCCGGGCTCCGCCCTCGGCCGCGAGACCTTCCTCAGCCGGATCACCTGGGAAGAGGGCCGGCCGGTCTTCTCCCCCGTCGTCCACACCGGCCTTCGCCGCCCCCTCCACGACGACTTCGCCACCCTCTCCGCCGACTGGAGCACCCTGCGCACCCCACCCGCGCGGTTCTGGACCACCGGCGACGGGCTCCGACTCCGGCTCCGCCCCGAACGCCTCGGCGAACGCACCACCCCGTCCCTCCTCGCCCGCCCCCAGGAACAGCCCGACTGCGACGTCTCCACCGAACTGCACTTCGCCCCCGCCACACCGGACGAACACGCGGGCCTCGCCGTAGTCCTCGACGACGACACCCACCTCCTCCTCCTTCGCACCACGGAAGGACTCGTCCTCCGCCACGGGTCCGAGGTCCTGGCCGACGTTCCCTTCGCCCCGGGGCCCGTTCGTCTGGGGGTCCGCATCCGCGGGTTCAGCCACACCTTCGCCCACGCGGCTCCGAACGGCCTCTGGGAGAACCTGGCCACCATCGAAGCCGCCTTCCTCAGACCGCTGTTCACCAGTATCCAGCTCGGCCTCTACGCCACCTCCAACGGCCGCCCCTCCACCAGCCAAGCCCACTTCACGTGGTTCGACATCACGTACCCGAGCCGGCAGGAACAGCCAGGCCGGCCCTGACGTCACTGACGTCACTGACGCCGCGACCAGGTGGCGGCCCGCGTCCGCCACCCGCCGCCTCGCACCTCACCTCCCGCCCAGTCGCCCCCCGTTGACCTCGGTGTACCTGGCCGCGATGCACACCGCCGGAGCGGATCGATCGCCTGGAACAGCTGAGCGCGGCACGTGGGACGGCCTTGCCGGCACCCCCGTCGAAAGTATTGACACGCCAATTGTGAGCGTTAACACTCTTGCGCAGCAGCCGGCCGCAGCACCGACCTCGCAACCGCCGGGCGAAGCCCAACAGCCCTTGTGCGCGGCGCCCTCATCTCTCACGGACCACGGAGTTCGCCATGCCGGTTCCCCCCTTAAGCCGCCGCGCCGTGATCAAGGCGACCGGCGTCGCGGCCGTGGCCGCGGCTGTCGGCCCCGTACTGAACAGCACCTCCGCCACGGCGCAGACGCCCCGGGTCAGGTCCGACGTCGGAGTGTCGACGTTCCCGTTCGACCTGGGTCAGGTCCAGCTCACCAGCAGCCGCTGGCTCGACAATCAGAACCGCACCCTGGCCTATCTCCGCTTCATCGACGTCGACCGCCTGCTGTACAACTTCCGCGCCAACCACCGGCTCTCCACCAACGCCGCGGCCCCGACCGGAGGATGGGACGACCCGGCGTTCCCCTTCCGCACCCACGTGCAGGGCCACTTCCTCACGGCATGGGCCCAGGCCTACGCCGCGGTCGGGGACACCACCTGCCGCGACAAGGCCGACCGCATGGTGGCCGAACTCGCCATGTGCCAAGCCAACAACTCCACCGCGGGCTTCTCCGCCGGCTACCTGTCGGGCTTTCCCGAGGCCGACTTCACCAGCCTCGAAGCAGGCACACTGAACAACGGCAACGTCCCGTACTACTGCGTCCACAAGACCATGGCCGGTCTGCTCGACGTGTGGCGACTCATCGGCAACACGCAGGCCCGCGACGTGCTCCTCGCGCTCGCCGGCTGGGTCGACCGGCGCACCGCAGCGCTCAGCCAGAGCAAGATGCAGTCGTTGATGGGCGTCGAGTTCGGCGGCATGAACGAGGTGCTGGCCGACCTCCACCTACAGACCGGCGACGCACGCTGGCTGACCACCGCCCAGCGGTTCGACCACGCGGCGGTCTTCGACCCCCTCGCCGCGAACCTGGACCAGCTGAACGGTCTGCACGCCAACACGCAGGTACCCAAGTGGATCGGAGCCGTCCGCGAGTACAAGGCCACCGGGACGACCCGCTACCGCGACATCGCCGCCAACGCGTGGACGATCTGCACCACCTCGCACACGTACGCCATCGGCGGCAACAGCCAGGCGGAACACTTCCGAACCCCGAACGCCATCTCCGGCTTCCTCGTCCCCGACACCTGCGAGCTCTGCAACTCCTACAACATGCTCAAGCTGACCCGAGAACTGTGGCAGCTGGACCCCGGCCGGGCGTCGTACTTCGACTTCTACGAGAAGACGCTGCTCAACCACGTCATCGGCGCCCAGAACCCGGCCGACCCCCACGGGCACGTCACCTACTTCACCCCCCTCAACCCGGGCGGCCGCCGTGGCAAGGGCCCGGCCTGGGGCGGCGGCACCTGGAGCACCGACTACGGCACGTTCTGGTGCTGCCAGGGAACGGGCATCGAGTCCAACACGAAGCTGATGGACTCCGTCTACTTCCACGACGGCAGCACCACCCTCACCGTGAACCTGTTCCTCCCCTCCGTCCTGAACTGGACCCAGCGAGGCATCACCGTCACCCAGACCACCTCCTACCCGGCCGACGACACCACGACGCTCAAGGTCACCGGCGGCGCCGGCGGGACCTGGTCGATGCGCGTTCGCATCCCCGGATGGACTTCGGGCGCCACCGTCAGTGTCAACGGCGTCGCCCAGACCGTCACGGCCAGTCCGGGCTCCTACGCCACCCTCACCCGGTCCTGGGCCTCCGGCGACACCGTCACCCTGAAGCTCCCCATGCGCGTGGCCCTCCAGGCCGCCAACGACAACCCCGGTGTCGCGGCTGTCACCTACGGCCCCGCCGTCCTCGCCGGCAACTACGGCAGCACCACGCTGTCCTCCCTCCCGGCCCTGGATCCCTCCTCGATCACCCGGACCGGCAGCACCGCCCTGGCCTTCACGGCCACCGCCAACGGAGCGAAGGTCGACCTCGCCCCGTTCCACGACGCCCAGGGCTTCAACTACACCGTCTACTGGCGGACCGACACCGCCGGCTTCCGTCTCGTCAACGCGGCCAGCGGACTCGTCCTCGGCATCCGGGACATGTCCACCGCCGACGGCGGCCTCGCTCTGCAGTGGACCGACTCCGGCACCGCCGACCACAACTGGGTCCTCATCGTCGACAGCACCGCACTGCGGCTGCGCAACCTCAACAGCGGGAAGATCCTCGGTGTGAAGGACATGTCCAGCGCCGACAACGCCCCGATCCTCCAGTGGGCCGACACCGGAACCGCCGACCACCGGTGGACCGTCGTCGATGCCGGCAACGGGTACCACAAGCTTCGGAACGTCCACACCGGCAAGCTGCTCGGCATCGAAGGCGGCTCCACCGCCAACGGCGCCGCAGCCGTACAGGTGCCCGACACCGGCGCCCCGGCCGGCCAGTGGCAGTTCGTCCCCGACGGCGTCAGGCGCATCCAGAACGTCGCCAGCGGGCGGGTCCTGGGTGTGCGGGACATGTCCACCGCCGACGGCGGCCTCGCCATCCAGTGGGACGACAACGGCACCGCCGACCATCTCTGGACGGCCGTAGTCGACACCGGCGGCCACCTGCGCCTGCGCAACTCCCACAGCGGCAAGGTCCTCGCCGTGGAGAACGGCGACACCGCCAACGGCGCCCGGATCGTCCAGTGGGCGGACAACGGCACCGCCGACCACCGGTGGCGCCTGCGCCACGGCGGCGGCGACACCTTCAGGATCCAGTGCGCCAACAGCGGCCGCGTCCTCGGCGTCTCCGGCGCCTCCACCGCCCAGGGAGCACAGACCGTCCTCTGGGACGACAACGGCACCAGCGACCACCTGTGGCGATTCATCTGACCCGGCGCCGAGTCTCCCGATCGCCGCAGGCCGATCGCGGCGACTTGAAATCGAGTGGGAGGCGCTCCCGTCAGATCGGGCCGGCCCTGCCGGAAGCGCCCGCCGATCAGGCCGACGGGGTCACATCGGGGGCGGACTCGCGCACGGTCAGGCGGGTCGGGAGGATCAGCGGGGTGGGGCGGTGTCCTTCGATGGCACCGACCAGCATCCTGGCCATCTCCTGGCCCAGCGCCCGCACCGGCTGATGGACCGTGGTCAGCGGCGGGCTGGTGTGCCGGGCGCTCGCCAGGTCGTTGAAGCCGATCACCGCGACGTCCTCGGGCACCCGCAGCCCCCGTGCCCGCAAGGTGCGCAGAGCGCCGATGGCCATCGCGTCGGAGGCCGCGAACACCGCGTCGGGATCGGGGTGCGCCCGGAGCAGTCGCTCCATCGCCTCGGCGCCGCCGTCCTCGGTGAACTGCCCGGGCTCGACACCGAGCAGCGGCAGGCCGGACAGCGTCAGACCGTCGGTGAACCCCTCCTCCCGCGCGACGGAGGCCCTGGTGTCCACTTGTCCAGTGATCATGACGGGGCGTCGGCGGCCGGTGCGCGCGAAGTGCTCGGCGGCCAGGCGGGCGCCGCCCCGGTTGTCGGCCTCCACGTACCAGGTGGGCTCCCCGATGAGCGGGAGTCCACCGAAGACGACGGGGAGATCGACCTCCTCGCCCAGGCGTCCCAGCGGATCGTCGCCGCGCAGCGCCATCAGCATGACGCCGTCGGCCCGGCGGGAGCGCAGCAACCGCTCGAACCTCTCCCGGCCGCGGGGAGTGTTGGCCAGGAGCAGGATCAGTTCCAGATCGGTCTGCTCCAGCGCCGCGCTGACGCCGACGATGACCTCCGCGAAGAACGGATCCGCGAACAGCCCCGGCTCGTCGCTGGAGACCGCCAGCACCACCGCTCCGACCCTGCGGCTCGCGAGGGCCTGCGCGGAGGGGTTGGGCACGAAGTCCAGTTCGCGCACCGCCCGTTGGACGGCCTCCCGCTTGGCGCGGCTGACGTGCGGGGCGTTGTTGATCACCCGGGAGGCCGCGGTGCGCGACACACCGGCACGTGCGGCCACCTCGTCGAGAGTCGGCATGCGCTTGGGTGACGGCTCCATGGAAGAACTGCTCCTCGGCTCACGCGGACGGCGAACAGCGGCCATGATTCCATGCGCCGCCCCGACTTCGGACCTGCGCGCGGATGATGCCGTTGGTCTCGATTTGGTAGCGCTTCCAACTTGTCGCGCCTCACCGGCCCCCAGTGGCGCTTCCGTGTTCAACCTCTTGACACACCCTGACGACCCGCCCAATCATCCCATCAGCGCTGTCCCGCCCCTCATCAAAACTGGAAGCGCTTCCACTTCCCCACCCCACCGGAGGAAGAACCATGCGCAAGCCCGTCCGAGCCGCATCCGCCCTGCTGGCCGGTGTCCTCGCCGCCGGCCTCGCCGTGATCAACGCGGGCCCGGCGTACGCCGCCGACCCGACCACCATGACCAGCGGCTTCTACGCCGACCCCGACAACTCCGCCCTGCGGTGGACCAACGCGAACCCCGGCGACGGGCGGGCGGCGGCGATCCGGACGTCCATCGCCAACACCCCGGCAGCCCGCTGGTTCGGGAACTGGAGCGGCGACATCGGCACGGCAACCGGCGCCTTCGTCGGCCGCGCGGACTCCTACGACAAGCTGCCGATCCTGGTCGCGTACAACATCCCCCACCGGGACATCTGCGCCGGTCACTCCGGTGGCGGCGCGGGGAGCCGCGCCGCGTACGACGCCTGGATCGCCGCCTTCGCCAGTGGCATCGGCAGCCGCCCGGCCGTCGTCGTCCTCGAACCCGACGCGCTCGGCCACGAGAGCTGCATGACGGCCGCCCAGATCGCCGAGCGCAACGCCATGCTGAAGAACGCGATCGACCAGTTCAAGGCCAAGGCACCCAACACCTGGGTCTACCTCGACGCCGGGAACCCCGGCTGGGTCGACGCCCCGACCATGGCGCGCCAGCTCGCCGCCGCCGGTGTCGGCGGGGCACGCGGCTTCGTGCTGAACGTCTCCAACTACTTCACCACCGGCCAGAACACCTCCTACGGCAATGCGGTCAACTCCGCCCTGGGCTCATACGGCTACACCAAGCCGTTCGTCGTCGACACCAGCCGCAACGGCAACGGTTCCAACGGCCAGTGGTGCAACCCCGCAGGCCGCCGGATCGGCACTCCCAGCCAGCGCGGCGGCGGTGCCGAGATGCTGCTGTGGATCAAGGTCCCCGGCGAGTCCGACGGCAACTGCGGCGTCGGGGCCGGCTCCTCGGCCGGACAGTTCCTGCCGGAGGTCGCCTACAAGATGATCTACGGCTACTGACCCCCTTCCCTCGCCGAAGGGCGAACCCCTACCGAAGGAACCCCGTGCGCCTCCCCCTGCACCGATTAGCCCTGGCAGCGAGCGCGCTCGCGCTGCTCCTCGGCGCCGCCGCCCCGGCCTCTGCCGAGGCGAGCTCCGCGCCGGCCTCCCACACGCTTCCCACGCACACCCGTTTCTACGTCGATCCCGACAGCGACGCAGCCCACCAGGCCGTCACCGACTTCCTTCACCGGGACTTCGAGGGCGCCAAGTCCATGGCGAAGCTGGCTGGTTGGCCAGAGGCTGCCTGGTTCACCGACGGCACCCCGAAGCAGGTCGAATCCCGCGTACGCGACCTGGTGCACCGCGCCGAGCGAACCCGGACGGTTCCCCTCCTGGTGGCCTACAACATCCCGCTGCGCGACTGCTCCCAGTACTCCTCCGGCGGTGCGCAGTCGGACGCCGAGTACCAGGCCTGGATCAGCGCCTTCGCCCGGGGGCTCGGCCGCAGCAAGGCCGTCGTCATCCTCGAACCGGACGGGCTGGCCAACCTCCCCTCCGACTGCGGTCCCGGCAGCGACCCCACCGGCGCAATCACCACAGGACGCTTCGCCGCCTGGGTCTCCCAGTGCCTGTGGTTCGCCACCAAGGGCCCGGACTGGGCCAGGGGGCACGCCGACTGGTGCGCGAGCCAGTACTACTCACCCGCAGCACCGAACGACGGGCAGCCGGGAAACTCCGTGAACGTGGACGATCCGTCCACGTGGCACTGGACCGACCGCTGGTTCCAGCGGAACGTCGGTACCCCGCCCACGCAGGAGCTCACCCACCTGGTCGTCGACACGAGCCGCAACGGCCAGGGCGCCTGGACCCCGCCCGCGGGCAAGTACAGCGGCGACCCGCAAACCTGGTGCAACGCCCCGGGTCGCGGCGTCGGCGGCCGGCCGACCTCGAACACCGGCGTCCCGCTCGTCGACGCCTACCTGTGGATCAAGACCGTCGGCCAGTCCGACGCCCAGTGCAACCGCGGCATCCCGGGCGGCACCATCGACCCGGAGTACGGCATCGTCGATCCCGCGGCCGGCGTGTGGTGGCCGGAGCAGGCCAAGTCCCTCGTCCGGAACGCCAACCCCGCACTGGGGTTCAACACGAGCGTGCGCTGACCCAGGCCGCCGTGACCAGGCCGCCATTACCGGGGATGCCGACTGAAGGAAATGCTCGTTTACAGCTTTCCGTCAGACCCGATTGAATGGTCCTCATCGAAATATTTTCGATGAGGACCATTCAATGAAAAGGGACCACTAAGCGCCCCCGAGAGACAGATTCTCGAAATGCTTTCGAAACTCTTGACTTGTTTCGGCTGGGTTTCCAGACTGATGGGCGAGGCGGTGTGGCCCGTCCGTGTCCGGTTCCGGGCGCCGTCCTCGGATCTCTGCGCGCTCATGAGCGTCCCTTTCCCATGGACGCGGGCGTCGTTCACGCGGATTCACCATGCCGCGATCCAACCCTTCCGCGATTTCTTTCTGGAGGCTCATTCATGGGCTCACAAGCCATTCCCCCACCCACCGTCCGCCGGAAGACCAGCGTCCTGTGTGCGGCCCTGGTCGTCGGCGTCCTCGGTGCGGCCGCCGCGCTGGTGGCGCCGACGTCACACGCCGCCGAGAGCACGCTCGGCAGCGCGGCGGCGCAGAGCGGCCGGTACTTCGGTACCGCCATCGCCTCGGGCAGGCTGGGCGACTCGGCGTACACGACGATCGCCGGCCGCGAGTTCAACTCGGTGACGCCCGAGAACGAGATGAAGATCGACGCCACCGAACCCCAGCGTGGCCAGTTCAACTTCGCCGCGGGTGACCGCGTCTACAACTGGGCGGTGCAGAACGGCAAGCAGGTGCGCGGCCACACCCTGGCCTGGCACTCCCAGCAGCCCGGCTGGATGCAGAGCCTCAGCGGCAGCACACTGCGCCAGGCGATGACCAACCACATCAACGGCGTGATGGCCCACTACAAGGGCAAGATCGGCCAGTGGGACGTCGTGAACGAGGCCTTCGAGGACGGCACTTCAGGAGCCCGGCGCAACTCCAACCTGCAGCGCACCGGCAACGACTGGATCGAAGTCGCCTTCCGCACCGCGCGCGCCGCCGACCCGGCCGCCAAGCTCTGCTACAACGACTACAACGTCGAGAACTGGACCTGGGCCAAAACCCAGGCCATGTACGCCATGGTCCGGGACTTCAAGCAGCGCGGCGTGCCGATCGACTGCGTCGGCTTCCAGTCGCACTTCAACAGCGACAGCCCCTACAACAGCAACTTCCGTACCACCCTGCAGACTTTCGCCGCCCTCGGCGTCGATGTGGCCGTCACGGAGCTCGACATCCAGGGCGCCTCGGGCACGACCTACGCCAACGTGACCAACGACTGCCTGGCCGTCCCGCGCTGCCTCGGCATCACCGTCTGGGGGGTGCGCGACACCGACTCCTGGCGACCGGAGCACTCGCCGCTGCTGTTCAACGGTGACGGCAGCAAGAAGGCCGCCTACTCCTCCGTCCTCAACGCACTCAACGCCGGATCCTCCACTCCCACTCCGACCCCTTCGCCCGGTTCTGGACAGGTCAAGGGCGTCGCGTCGGGCCGCTGCCTGGACGTGCCCGGTGCCGGCACCACGGACGGCACCCAGGTCAACCTGTGGGACTGCAACAACCGCACCAACCAGCAGTGGTCGTACACCGCCGCAGGCGAGCTCAGGGTCTACGGCGACAAGTGCCTGGACGCCGCCGGCACCGGCAACGGCACCAAGGTCCAGATCTACAGCTGCTGGGGTGGCGACAACCAGAAGTGGCGCCTCAACTCCGACGGATCCATCGTCGGAGTCCAGTCCGGCCTCTGCCTCGACGCCGCCGGCAACAACACCGCCAACGGCACCCTGATCCAGCTCTACTCCTGCTCGGGCGGCAGCAACCAGCACTGGACCCGTACCTGACGACCTGCCATGGAGTGGAGCCAGGACGATCCTGGCTCCACTCCGTCGTCCATCACCGGGTGGGCCGGACGTGACGGTCATTCAGGAGCAGAGTGCTCCGTTGAGTGTGTAGCCCGCCGGGATCGCGTTGGTACCCGAGTACGTCGCCTGGAAGCCGAAGCTCACGCTGCCACCGGGTACCAGTGTTCCGTTCCATCCGGCGTCCCGGGCGGTGACCGTGCTGCCCGCCTGGCTCACCGTGGCGTTCCAGGCGTTGCTGATCCGCTGATCACCCGCGAAGCTCCAGCCGAGGGTCCACCCGGAGATCGCCGAGGTTCCGGTGTTCTTCACGGTCACCGTCGCCGTGAAGCCGTTGCCCCAGGCGTTGTCGATCCGGTACGCCACCGTGCAGGAGGCCGCCGACGCGTCGTCGTCCGCCTCCGTCGCCGTGAACGTCGCCGGCTGCACGCCTGGACCACCGACCGTGAAAGTCGCGCTGCCCGAGGACCCGTCGGCGTCTTGCGCCGCGAAGACCGAAACCTGCTGCGCCGTCGCCCAGTCGGCCGGGGTGAACACCAGGCTCGCGGCTGCCGAAAGGTCCTGGTCGCCGGAGTTCCGGGCCACCGTCACCGTGACGTTCTGCGCGGGCGCGGCCGAGAGCCGCACGCCCACCGGCGCCGAACCGCCCTCCGGGACCGTCACGGCCGCCGGTGTCTGGACCACGGGCGCCGCCGGAACGCTGCGCCGCTCAGCCGCGAAGGCCGCCAGCCAGGCCAGTGAGGCGTTCCAGTTGATGGCCACCTCGTTGGTGGAGTACGAGCCGATGTCGTCCACGTAGCACGCCGCCGGTGCGCAGCCCGCGAGCTTCTCCTTGGCCACCGGGTCCTCCAGCCCGGCGTTCGGTCCGCCCGCGAAGGATCCCGCCGGCGGGTGCGGCAGCGAGGCGTCGTTCTGGTGTGCCCAGAACCGGTGGTGCTGGTTCGCGGAGTAACGATCGCCGTAGCCGGTGACGTAGGAGAGGTCGAGTGCGTTCCGGCCGAGCAGATAGTCCAGGGATTCCAACGCTCCTGCCCGATAGCGTTGTTGCCCGGTGAGCTCGTATGCGACGGCCAGCACCATCGCGTTGTTGGTGACGGAGCTGTTGGATCCCCACACGTACCCGGTGGCGGCGAGGGGCACGGCGTAGCCCTGTCCGGCCATGGTGGACAGGTGGCCATCGGCGGCCGTGGTCAGCAGGCCGCGCAGCCGGGCCGCGTCGTCGGCGGGCAGGGCCACGCCGGGGACGGTGGCGAGGGTGATCCGGCCGAGCGTCGCGGTGCCGCCCCACCAGAACCCGTCGACGGGCTTGGTGTGGTGCGCAGAGGAGGTGACAGCGTCCCGGAACTGCGACTCGCCAGTGGTGGCCAGGAGTTCCGCCGCCGCCCAGTAGAACTCGTCGGAGACGTCTGCGTCCTCGTACGCACCGCCGCCGGTGTTGTCGGTCGCTGGAGCCAGCACGTTCGGGTTGGCCTTGGCAGCCGTCCAGGCGCGGCGGGCCGCGTCCAGGCAGCGCGCGGCGAACGCGGAGTCGTACGGCGCGTACACCCGGGCGCACTGCGCGGCAGAGGCCGCCAGGTTCAGCGTCGCGGCGGTCGACGGCTTGTGCAACTCACGCTGTTCGGCATCGAGTTCGGGCCGGGTCGGCAGGGCAGTCCACTTGGCGTCGTGCATCTTGTGGAAGGCCATCCCGGCCAACGGCTTCCCGGCGGGGACCTGCATCCGCAGCAGGAACTCCAGCTCCCAGCGGGCCTCGTCCAGCACGTCCGGCGTCCCGTTGCCACGCTCGGGCACTCTCAGCGTCCCGTCGCCGAGCGCCGCGTCGCCGCCCGAACGGCCGGCCCGCTCGAAGGAGTTGACCATCTCCCAGACGGAGATGCCGCCGTTGACCACATACTTGCCCTGGTCGCCGGCGTCGTACCAGCCACCGCGCACGTCCAGTTGGTAGTCGCACACCGCGGCCTGGCAGGGGACACTGGTGTCGCCCTTGTTCGGGGCGACGCCCAAGTGCCCGGCGGGTCGGGCGTAGGCACTGCCGCCCGCCAGAGTCGCGTCGATCGCGATACCGCTGCGCTGCTGGTAGAAGAACGACACGCTGTCGGCGCGCAGTCCGTCGTACAGCGATGCGGAGATGTCGAAGGGGTGGCTGCTCTGGCCGTCGACGACCAGGGTGAAGCCGGAGCCGGTGCCGGTGTGCGCGCCGAAGTCCACCAGGTGCGTGGACTGGCCGGACGCCCGGTCGGACCCGCGCACCGTGGTGGCACCCGAGGCGGCCACCGTGCCGGAGGCGTCGCGCAGTTGCCAGGCGAGTGGGGCGGTCGCGGAGCTGACCACCGTGGCCCGCTTGGGGCCGTCGGGCAGGTAGCCGAGCTGGTTGACCCGTACAGGTGTGCCGGCAGCGGCTGCCACGGTGGCGGCAGCCGCGCCCGGAACGGTCAGGGCGGTCGTGGACAGGACGCCGACGGCCATCGCGAGGCCGGCGAGCACGGCGGCCGCGCGACGTGGCACGCCGCGGGCGGAGGTGACAGGAGGCACGGTGAAGCCTTCCTCGGGGGGCGGGGGCTCAGAGTGGGAGCGCTCCCAATCAAGTCAGGCGCCTGCCGGGCACGTCAAGTCACGTACCTGGAACGGTAGTCGACTGCCCCTTGGTCCGAGAACAGTTCGCCACCTCGCGAGCCGGTGCGCGGCTTCAGACGCCCGGGGCGTGAGGAGCGTTGCCGTAATAGGCATCCGGTCCGTGCTTACGGGTGAAGTGCCGCTCCAGCAGATGCTTCGGCGGTTCGGAGGCTTCCCCGAGGCGGGACCCCAGCGCCAGCGTGTGCAGTGCCATCTCCGCCACGGCCTCGCAGACGATGGCGTTCTCCAGCGCCGCCTTCGCGGTGGCACCCCAGGTGAAGGGTCCGTGTCGTGAAACGAGCGCTCCGGGGACCTCGTCGGCCAGCCGGGGATCCCCGTAGAGCCGGGCGACGATCACCTGTCCGGTGTTGTACTCGTAGTCCCGCGCGCACTGTTCGGCGGTGAGGTCCTCCGTCACGGGGACGGGCCCGTTGAAGGTGTCGGCGTGCGTCGTGCCGAGTACGGGGATCGGGCGGCGCGCCTGGGCGAAGGCGACGGCGTGCGTCGAGTGCGTGTGGGTGACGCCGCCGATGGAGGGGAAGGCCCGGTAGAGGCACCGATGGGTTTCGGTGTCGGTGGACGGCCTGAGGTGCCCCTCGACGACCCGCCCGTCCTCCAGTGCCACCACCACCAGGTCCTCCTCGGTGAGGTCGGCGTAGGAGACCCCGGACGGCTTGATGACGAAGACGCCGGCGTCTCGGTCCACTCCGCTGACGTTTCCCCAGGTGAGGGTGGCCAGACCGGCCTCCGGGATGCGCAGGTTCGCCGCGAGGACCTCGCGACGGAGGTCCTTGAGGAAGGTCTCGCTCACTGCACTCTCACCGTCTCTCCGGCATGCGCGGCAGGCTCCTCCGGGACCGGCGTCCGGCAGGCCCCGCGGCCGCGCATGAGTGGGCTGGACTGATCGGGGGCGGCTCCAGGCATCGCAGCTGACCTGCCTCAGCTGCCCCGATCAGATTGTGAGCGCTAACAAGCAGCAATCTCAAGAGGTACGAGAAGATTCCTGACCACAACATGCGATCAGCGCTGCATAATGTGAACGCCAACATCTATACCTGGTCGACAATCTTCCGGTCGGTTCGAGATGTGTGCGGACCGAAGCCGGTTCGGTACCGTGAGGGAAGGCCGCTCGATGAGGAAAGGAAGAGAGTTGACCCAGCTCCCAGACGTCTCGCGAGCGCCCACGATGACGGACGTCGCGCGCGTCGCCGGCGTGTCCCATCAGACCGTTTCACGGGTGCTCAGCGACCACCCGAACGTCAGCGCCAAGACCCGGGCCGCGGTGACTCAGGTCATCGAGCAGCTGGGGTACCGCCGCAACTCGGCGGCCCGGGCTCTGGCCACCCGCCGGACCCACACGCTGGGCGTCATCGCGGTGAACACCACTCTGCACGGGCCCGCCAGCACCGTGGCGGGAGTGCAGGAGGCCGCTCGGGACCGCGGCTACCTGACATCCGCCGTCACGCTTCGGACCGCCACGCAGACAGCCCTCGCGGAAGCCATGCAGCACCTCGCCGGGTGGGGCGTGGAGGGGATCGTCGCCGTCACTCCGCAACGCGCCGCCGTGCGCGCCCTGGCGGCACTGGAAGCACCGTGCCCCGTGGTCACTGTGGAAGGCGGCCACACCCTGGACCTGCCAGGGGTGGCGCTGGACCAGAACCTCGGCGCCCGCATGATCACGGAGCACCTTCTCGCGTCGGGCCACGCCACCGTGTGGCACGTGGCGGGCCCCCCCGACTGGCTCGAGAGCGAGGCCCGCACACAGGGGTGGGAGGACGCGCTGCGCGATGCCGGCGCCGAGGTGCCGCCCGTGCTGCGCGGCGACTGGAGTCCGCTGTCGGGATACCAGGCCGGCCAGCAGCTGGCAGGGCGGGTCCTGGCATCACGAGGGCAGGGAGCCGGCCTCACCGCGGTGTTCGTCGCCAACGACCAGATGGCCCTCGGTGTCCTACGGGCCCTGCGGGAAGCGGGCCTGCGCACGCCGGAGGACGTGGCGGTCGCCGGCTTCGACGACATCCCCGAGGCGGAGTTCTTCCCGCCCCCGCTGACGACGATCCGCCAGGACTTCGCCTCGCTCGGCCGCGACAGCATCGGGCTGCTCCTGGACCACATCGAGGGCAGGACCGACGAGTCGACGCACTTGGTGGTGGCGCCCGAGCTCATCGTGCGCGCCAGCACGGCCCGAAGGATCGCTCCCCCCGGCGAATGACCCCCACCTGCCCGGCGGTTGCCTCCTCTCACAGGGAGCCGGGACCCGGGGGCACCTCGCACGGCGGAAGCCGGCACCAAGCGAAAGCCGCTGTCCGGTGCCCCCCTGCGGCACCGGACAGCGGCTACGGCCGCCACCGCCCCTCTCAGGCGGTGACCGTGGTAAAGCTGTGGATCGTGGTCGACCGGTACAGCTCGCCCGGGCGCAGGACGACCGTCGGGTAGTCGGGGCGGTTCGGGGAGTCCGGGAAGTGCTGGGTCTCCAGCGCGACCCCCGCATAGGCGTGGTACGGCCTGCCTGCCTTGCCCGTGATGTCACCGGTCAGGCCTTGCGCGGTGTAGACCTGGATGCCCGGTTCCGTGGTGCGCACCTCCATGCGGCGGCCGGATGCGGGGGCGTACAGCACAGCGGCCTTACGAAGACTGGCTCGCCGGGCGCCGTCGAGGACCCAGTTGTGGTCGAATCCTCCTCCGGCCAGGGCCAGTTGCGCATCCGCATGGGTCAGGGCGTCGGAGAGACGCCGGTGCCGGCGGAGGTCGAACGGGGTTTCACTGACCGGGCGGTGAGGGCCGTCGGGAATCAACTCGGCGTCGACCGGGGTGTAGAGGGGGGCCTCGACCTGAAGGTGGTGGGCCAGGACGTTGCCGCGCCCCTCCCCTTCGAGGTTCCAGTAGGCGTGGTTGGTGAGGTTGACGATCGTCGGCGCGTCGGCGACAGCTTGGTACGACATGGTCAGGTTGTCGTCGCGGTCCAGTGTGTAGGTGAGGCGGACGTTCAGGGCACCGGGGAATCCCTGGTCCCCGTCGGGGCTGTGCAGGAACAGACGGACACCGGTGCGGTGCGCCGAGTGGAAGGGTTCGCACCGCCACAGGCGCTGGTCGAACCCGTCGGGACCGCCGTGCAGTGTGTGCCCGGTCTCCTGGGTGGCGAGCCGGTGGGTGACTCCGTCGACTACGAGCCGGCCGCGCGCGATGCGGTTGGCGTAGCGGCCCACCGTCGCACCGAAATAGCGTGCGGAGCCCTCGCAGGCGGCGGGATCGCGGGGCGCGAGCACCACGTCGGCGGTGTGGCCCCAGCGGTCCGGCAGGATCAGGGAACGGAGCCGGGCGCCGCGCGTGTGGACCTCGGCGCCGGCCCTGCCGGGGAAGCCGAACCGCCACCTCTCCCCCGTTCCGCCATCGTCCAGGCACAGGGGGCGGGCCGTCCGCGGACAGGCGGCCGTCTGCCTGGGCTCGGCGGCCTGGTCGACAGATTCATATGCGTGTTCCATGGCGGTGTTCCCTGGAAGTCGGTCCACCGGATGCGCGCCGGGACCAAGCTGTGATCGCGGCACGCGAACGCGGTGGCACGGGCTGGTGGGCTGCGGAGCCGGAGTCAGTCGGCGGCGGGGCGGCGACCGCTCATCAGGCGCTGCAGCACGATGAACACGAGCAGCAGGGCGCCGATGACGATCCGGGTCCACCAGGAGCTGAGCGTGCCCTGAAAGTTGATCACCGTCTGGATCGTGCCGAGGACGAGCACGCCGAGGGCGGTGCCCAGGACGAAGCCGGAGCCTCCGGTCAGCAGCGTGCCGCCGATCACGGTGGCGGCGATCGCGTCGAGTTCCATGCCCATGGCGTGGAGGGCGTAGCCGGAGAGCATGTAGAAGGTCAGCAACAGGCCGCCGAGCGCGGAGCACAGGCCGCTGACGGCGTACACGGCGATCTTGGTGGAGCCCGCCGGAAGGCCCATCAGGCGTGCGGAGGACTCGTTGCCGCCCAGCGCGTACACGTTGCGGCCGAAGCGCGTGTGGTGCAGTACGACGAAGGCGATCACCAGCACGGCCAGGGCGATGACCACCGGGATCGAGACGAACAGACCCGCCGGCCCGTACAGCCGGGTCTGTGCGATTCCCGCCGTGGTGGGGTCGCTGATCGTGATGGATTCGGTGCTGATCGTGTAGCAGAGCCCGCGGGCAAGGAACATGCCGGCCAGGGTGACGATGAACGGCTGGATCTCGAAGGTGTGGATGATCCAGCCCATGAGCGTTCCGCTCGCGGCGCCGACGAGCAGGACCAGGGGGATGACGGTGGCCAGGGGCCAGCCGTGCGACTCGACCAGCCAGGCCGTGAGCATGGTCGAGAGGGCCACCATGGAGCCGACGGACAGGTCGATGCCGCCGGTGAGGATGACGAAGGTCGCCCCGACCGCGACGACCAGGAGGAATCCGTTGTCGATCAACAGGTTCAGTACGACTTGCGCGGAGAGGAAGCCCTCGTAGCGCACCGATCCGACGCCGAACAGGACGGCCAGCAGGACGGCCGTGACGATCAGTGGGATACGGGTGCGGGTGCGCGGGGACACGGCCGCGAAGGGGCGGGTGAGGTGCGCGGCGGCGCTCGCGATGCCGGTACTCATGCGCGTACCTCCTGCTGCTGCGGGGCGGCGCCCGCCGTGGTGTGGGATCGGGGAGTGGTCGTCCGGCGGCGACGCAGGATCTTGGCCCGGAAGACCGGGGACTGCACGAGGCAGACGACGATGACGACGAAGGCCTTGAAGACGAGGGTCGTCTCGGGTGGGACGCCGAGGGTGTAGACGGTGGTGGACAGGGTCTGGATGATCAGGGCGCCGAGGACGGTGCCGCCGAGGGAGAAGCGTCCCCCGGTCAGTGCGGTGCCGCCGACGACGACGGCGAGGATCGCGTCGAGCTCGATCCACAGTCCGGCGTTGTTGCCGTCGGCGCTGGAGACGTTGGAGCTGATCATCAGCCCGGCGACGGCGGCGCACAGCGCGCTGAAGACGTAGACCAGGGCGAGCAGGCCGCCGGCCCGGATGCCGACCAGGCGGCTGGCCGCGGGGTTGCCGCCCACGGACTCGATCAGCATGCCGAGTGCGCTGCGACGGGTGACGAGGGCGGTGAGCGCGACGAGGGCTGCTGCCAGGAGGACGGCGAACGGGAAGGTCATCCAGTAGCCGCCCCCGATCATCTTGTAGGGGGCGGTGGTCACCGTGACGATCTGGCCGTCCGCGATCAGCTGGGCAACGCCTCGGCCCGCGACCATGAGGATCAGGGTGGCCACGATGGGCTGCACCCCCAGCCCGGACACCAGGAAGCCGTTGGCCAGGCCCAGCACGAGTGCGACGCCGAGTGCGAGGGCTACGGCCGTGAGCATGGTGGCGACACTGCCGGGACGCGCGGCGGTGGAGATGTGCCCGCAGGCGAGGGCGCCGGCGATGGCGACGGTGGAACCCACCGAGAGGTCGATCCCGCGGGTGGCGATGACCAGGGTCATGCCGAGCGCCACCAGGACGAGGGGCGCGCCGAACTGCAGGATGTCGATGAGGCTGCCGTAGAGGTGGCCGTCGCGTACGCGGACGGAGAAGAAGTCGTGGTGGAACGCGAGGTTGCCGAGGAGCAGAGCGAGCAGGATGAGCGCGGGCCACAGCAGGCGGTGGCCGGCCAGCCGTCTCCCGATCGCGGCGGCCGCCTCGGACTTGGCGGGCTGGGTGGTCATGAGTCCGTTCCGGTGGCGATGGTCGTGAGGAGGCGTTCGGGCGTGACGGTGGCGTCGTTCGCGAGGGTGGCCACCATGCGGTGGTCCCGGAGCACGGCGATGCGGTGGCTCAGGCGCAGGACCTCTTCGAGTTCCGCCGAGATGAACAGCACGGCGGTGCCTTCGCCCGCCAGGCGGGCCACGAGTTTCTGGATCTCCGCCTTGGCTCCGATGTCGATGCCCCGGGTGGGTTCGTCGAGGATCAGGAGCCGGGGTGCGGTCAGCAGCCAGCGGGCGAGGAGGACCTTCTGCTGGTTGCCTCCGCTGAGGTGGCGCACCTGCGCTTCGGGGTCGGCGGGGCGGATGTCCAGGGCTTCGATCCAGTGCCGTGCCAGTTCGTCCTGTTTCGCACGGGCCAGCGGCCTGGTCCAGCCGCGGGCGGCCTGCAACGCGAGGACGATGTTCTCGCGGACCGTGAGCTCGCCCACCAGTCCCTCGGACTTCCGGTTCTCGGAACAGAACGCGATGCCCCGGGCGATGGCGTGGCGGGGGGTGCGCAGGAGTACCTTCTTGCCCTCGATGCTCACTTCTCCGGCGTCCGCGCTGTCCGCGCCGAACAGGAGGCGCGCCACCTCGGTGCGGCCCGAGCCCAGGAGGCCGGCCAGTCCGATGACCTCGCCGGCATGGATGTCGAGGTCGTACGGTTCGATCGAGCCCGTACGGGTCAGCTGTCGTGCCTGGAGGAACGGCTCGCCGGCCGCCCGTTGGGCCGCCTCCTCATGGGCACGGCCGGACAGCTGGTCGAGGGTGGCCAGTTCTCCGCCGATCATGCGCTGCACCAGCGTCACCGGGGTGAGTTCACCGATGGGGTACTCGCCTTCCAGGCGCCCGTTGCGCAGGATGGTGACGCGGTCGCAGAGATCGAATACCTGGTCGAGGAAATGCGTGACGAACAGGACGGCCACACCTCGGTCCCGCAGGCGCCGGACCAGGGTGAAGAGTTGGGCGACCTCCTCCCGATCCAGGCTGGAGGTGGGTTCGTCCAGCACGAGCACCTTCGCCGAAACGTCCACCGCCCGGACGATGGCGACCAGTTGCTGCACCGCCAGGGAGTGCGAGTCGAGCAGACTGGTGACGTCCAGGTCGAGGTCCAGTTCCGTCAGCAGCTCAGCCGCCCGCTGCCGCATGGCGGACCAGTGGATGAGGCCGAACCGGCGCGGTTCGCGCCCGATGAGGATGTTCTCGGCGACCGCGATGTTCGGGCAGAGGTTGACCTCCTGGTAGACGGTGCTGATTCCGGCCTGCTGCGCCTGGAGGGGGTCCGTGAACGCGTGGGGCCGGCCGTCCACGAGGATGGTGCCGCCGTCGGCGGGGTGGACGCCGGTGAGCACCTTGATCAAGGTGGACTTCCCGGCGCCGTTCTCGCCCATCAGGGCGTGCACCTCACCGGGGAAGAGGCGCAGGGCGACTCCGTCGAGGGCGAGCACGCCCGGGAACCGCTTGCGGATGTCGTGGGCTTCCAGGACCGGGCGCGGGCCGCCGGCGCCCGTGGGCGGCGGGGTGGACGGAGATGCCATCCGCCCTCCTCTCATGTGTGGGGTGGTGGAGCGGGCTCCGGATGGTGAAGGAGGCACCGGAGCCGGGCCTCCTCCGGCACCCGGACCTGTCGCGTCAGTAGTTCCGGGACGGCAGGGCGGCCGCGGCCTGGTCCTGCGTGAAGACGCCCTCCTGGGTCTCGACCCGGGTCGGCACGCTTTCCCCCGCCACGACCTTCTTGGCCAGTTCCATCAGCTGGTCGCCGAGCATCGGGTTGCACTCCACCACGACGTTGATCTTGCCCTCGGTCATGGCGACGAAGGCGTCCTTGATTCCGTCCACCGAGATCACCTTGATGTCCGTACCGGGCTTCTTGCCGGACTCCTCGATGGCCTGGATGGCGCCGAGGGCCATGTCGTCGTTGTGGGCGTAGAGGACGTCGATGTCCTTCTGGGACTTGAGGAACGCTTGCATGACCTCCTTGCCCTTGGCGCGGGTGAAGTCGCCCGACTGCGAGGCGACGATCTTGAACTTGCCGTCGGTGCGGATGGCGTCGGCGAAGCCGGCCTTGCGGTCGTTGGCGGGGGCGGAGCCCGTGGTGCCCTGGAGCTCGACGATGTTGACCGGGCCCTGCTCGTTCGCATACGCGCCGGTCAGCCACTCGCCCGCGGACTTGCCCTCCTTGACGAAGTCCGAGCCCAGGAAGGTCTTGTAGAGGGAGGTGTCCTTCGTGTCCACGGCCCGGTCGGTGAGGATGACCGGGATGCCCGCGTCCTTGGCCTCCTTGAGCACCGTGTCCCAGCCGGACTCCACGACCGGCGAGAAGGCGATCACATCGACCTTCTGCTGGATGAAGGTGCGGATCGCCTTGATCTGGTTCTCCTGCTTCTGCTGCGCGTCGGAGAACTTGAGTTCGATCCCGGCCTTCTTCGCCGCCTCCTGGACGGACTTGGTGTTGGCGGTACGCCAACCGCTCTCGGCGCCGACCTGGGCGAAGCCCATGGTGATCGTGCCTCCGGAGCCCGTCTTGGACCCGGAGACCGGGGCGGAGGCGGGGCCCTCGGTCGAGCAGGCGGTCAACGCCGAGGAGGCGAGAAGGGCGGCGGTGAGGACGAGGGCTGCTCTGCGAGCCATGACGGGTGTCCTTTCGGGGGTTACGGATGAGGCTCCGCACGGCCGGTGCCGGGCTGTGCCCGCGGTCAGGGGCGTGGCGGGGCCGGGGGGCGAGGTGGCAGGAGCGGGATGCCCTTGAGGGGGCGCCGTCGCATTGTGAGCGCTAACAAGCTGGGTTCTCAACCCCTTTGCACGCGTTACCTGTCCGTTACCGCGTCACGTGCGGCAACAAGGCGGACTCCGTCCGTTCGCGCGACCATCGACCCCGCTACTCGAACCGGAGAACTCAACCCGCCCCGAATCAACCAAACATCGAGGCGAGGCCCCGTATACGAAGGCCGCCGAGCCAAGGGGGCCTCCCACATGATCCACGCAGACCTCTTGCCTATCGACATTGTTAGCGCTCACACTGCAAGCTCATCGGGTCCACCGCCGACCGCCAGGATGGTCGGGACGGCATCTCCGGCTGCCGGGCCGCGCCGCGTGCCGCCCACGGCTCCTTCCCTTCGAAAGGCACTCTGTTGACGTCACCCCATCCCCTCGCGCCCACCCCGCCTTCCGAGGAATCGGAGCAGTACACGGTCGGCGTCGACTTCGGCACGCTGTCGGGCCGCGCCGTGGTGGTGCGGGTTCGCGACGGTCAGGAACTGGCCGCGGCGGTCCACGCCTACCGGCACGGCGTCATCGACCGGTACCTGCCGCACGGCGGTGCGCCGCTGCCTCCGGACTGGGCCCTGCAACACCCCCAGGACTGGCGGGACGTACTGCGTCACGCCGTCCCGCAGGCCCTGGCGGCGGCGGGGATCGATCCCGCCGCGGTGATCGGCATCGCCACCGACTTCACCGCCTGCACCGTCCTGCCCACGCTGGCCGACGGGACTCCCCTCGCCGAGACCGAGCTCGCCGGACGGCCGCACGCGTGGCCCAAGCTGTGGAAGCACCACTCCGCCCAGTCCCATGCCGACCGCATCAACGAACTCGCCCACGCCCGTGAGGAGAAGTGGATAGCCCGCTACGGCGGCCGGATCTCCGCCGAGTGGCAGTTCGCGAAGGCGCTCCAGGTCCTGGAGGAGGATCCGCTCGTCTACGAAAGCTGCGCGCGGTGGATCGAAGCCGCCGACTGGATCGTGTGGCAGCTCACCGGAACCGAGTCCCGCAACGCCTGCACCGCCGGATACAAGGGCATCCACCAGGACGGCGCCTACCCGAGCGAGGAGTACCTGGCCGCGCTGAACCCCCGGTTCGCCGACTTCGCACGCACCCGCCTCGAGTTCCCCCTCTCCGCTCTGGGCTCACGAGTGGGCTCGCTCAGTACGGTGGCGGCAGCGTGGACAGGGCTGCGCCCCGGCATCGCCGTGGCCGCGGGCAACGTCGACGCCCATGTCACCGCGGCGGCGGCCCAGGCCGTAGAGGACGGACAACTGCTCGCCATCATGGGGACCTCCACCTGCCACGTCGTGAACGCCCCCGTCCTCGCCGACGTCCCCGGCATCTGCGGTGTCGTGGGCGGCGGGATCGTCGAGGGAACCTACGGCTACGAGGCCGGCCAGAGCGCGGTCGGCGACATCTTCGCCTGGGTACTGGACCAGGGCGTCCCGTCGGACTACCTCGCCGAGGCCGCCGACCGCGGCGAGGACCTGCACACCCTGCTGACCCGGAAGGCCGCCGGCCAACCGGTCGGCGGACACGGACTGGTCGCCCTCGACTGGCTGAACGGCAACCGTTCGGTCCTCGTCGACCACCACCTCTCCGGCGTCATCGTGGGTCTCACCCTCGCGACCCGCCCCGAGGACGTCTACCGCGCACTGCTCGAAGCCACCGCGTTCGGCACCCGCGTCATCGTGGAGACCCTGGAAGCAGGCGGCGTACCGGTCCACGAGTTCATCGTCGCCGGCGGACTGGCCAAGAACGAACTGCTGATGCAGATCTACTCCGACGTGCTGCGCCGCCCCGTCTCCCTCGCGGCGTCCGACCAGGGCCCCGCCCTCGGGTCGGCCATCCACGCCGCCGTAGCCGCCGGCGCGCACGCCGACGTACGGACGGCCACCGCCGCCATGGGTCGCCGGCTGTCGGCCGTCTACATGCCCGACGCCCCGCGGGCCGACGCTTACGACGCCCTCTTCGCCGAATACCGGCTCCTGCACGACCACTTCGCCACTGGTGGCCTGCTGCACCGCCTGAGGCATATCCGCGACACGGCCCACGCCGCGGGCTGACCCCCGCCCCCGTTTTCGTTCCCGAATCCCCACCCGCGCGCCGCCCTCACCAGCGCTGCGGGACGTCACCTTCAGGAGTCCATGTGCCCAGCCGAACATTCCCCGCCCAGGAGATCTGGTTCCTCACCGGCAGCCAAGGCCTGTACGGGGAGGAGACGCTGAAGCAGGTCGCCGAACAGTCGCGGCAGATAGCCACCGCGCTGGCCGACGCCTCCGGCATTCCCGCGCGTGTGGTGTGGAAGCCGGTACTGACCGACGCCGACGCCATCCGCCGGGTGTGCCTCGACGCGAACGCCGACGACCGGTGCATCGGGCTCATCGCCTGGATGCACACCTTCTCTCCGGCCAAGATGTGGATCGCCGGACTGGACGCGCTGCGCAAGCCGTTGCTGCACCTCCACACCCAGTCGAACGTGGCCCTGCCCTGGGACACCATCGACATGGACTTCATGAACCTCAACCAAGCCGCCCACGGAGACCGCGAGTTCGGGCACATCCAGACCCGTCTCGGCGTACCCCGCAAGACCGTGGCCGGCCACGTCACCGATCCGGTGACGAGCGCACGCGTCGCGGTCTGGGCGCGGGCGGCCGCCGCACGATCCGAACTGGCCACCCTCAAGGTCGCCCGCTTCGGCGACAACATGCGCGACGTGGCCGTCACCGAGGGCGACAAGGTCGAGGCCCAGCTGCGCTTCGGCGTCTCCGTCAACACCTACGGCGTCAACGACCTGGTGGAGGTCGTCGACAGCGCGGACGAGACCGAGGTGGCTTCCCTCGTCGAGGAGTACGCCGACCTGTACGACCTGGCGCCGGAACTGCGACCGGGCGGCGAACGGCACGACGCGCTGCGTTACGCGGCCCGCATCGAAGCCGGCCTGCGCACCTTCCTCGAAACGGGCGGCTTCGGAGCCTTCACCACCAACTTCGAGGACCTGGGCGGACTGCGCCAGCTGCCCGGCCTCGCCGTGCAGCGGCTCATGGCCCAGGGATACGGATTCGGAGGAGAGGGTGACTGGAAGACCGCCGTCCTGCTGCGCGCCCTCAAAGTGGCTGCCACCGGCCTCCCGGGCGGCACCTCTTTCATGGAGGACTACACCTACGACCTGACACCCGGCAACGAGCTCATCCTCGGTGCGCACATGCTGGAAGTCTGCCCCACCATCGCCGCCGCCAGGCCCGGCTGCGAGATCCACCCCCTCGGCATCGGCGGGAGGGAGGACCCGGTGCGCCTGGTGTTCGACGCGGCCCCCGGCCCGGCCGTGGTGGTCGGGCTCGCCGACCTCGGCGACCGGTTCCGCCTGATCGCCAACGACATCGACGTGGTGGCGCCCCCTCACCCGCTGCCCGCCCTGCCCGTTGCCCGCGCGGTCTGGCGGCCCCGCCCCGACCTGCGGACCTCCACCGAATCCTGGCTGATGGCCGGAGGACCGCACCACACCGTCCTCAGCACCGCCCTCACCTCCGACCACCTCGACGACCTGGCGGAGATGCTCCGCCTCGAACTCGCCCTCATCGACGAGACCACCACCCCGAGGCAGTTCCGGCGCGATCTCCGCTGGAACCAGGCGTACTACCGGTTGGCGCAGGGACTGTGAAGCAGTCGGAGCCCGGGGCCTCCCGCCGTCACCCGTAACGACGCCGCCCGGAGCTGGGGTTGGCGGGGATGTTCGATCTGGGGCAGCTGTACGTGTTCGATCACGCCCGGCGCCGGGCCGGCCGGGCGTCCCGGCACAGTGAGCCTTTCCGGTCACAGCACCAGTCAGCGGATGGGCAGGCGAGCGGGATCGGCGATGATCTGCCGGACCGTCGACCATGCCGCACCCAGGACCGGTCCGCGGCGCCCCAGGGCGGAGGGGCGTACCGCCTCCGGGTTCCAGGGCCGGACGGTGACCCTCGCCGCCAGTTCGGCGCGTACCGACGGGAGGAGCCAGTCGGCGAGTTCGGTGTAGGCGCCGCCCAGCACGAGGCCGTCCGGGTCGATCAGGTTCACCGCCGAGGTCAGGGCGAGGCCCAGGGCCCGCCCTGCGCGGTCCAGGGCGCGCAGGGTCGCGGCGTCCCCGGCGGCTGCCCGCTCGGCGAGCAGGGCCACCGGGTCGCCGACGTGTCCCAGCCCGGCCTCGCGCAGTACGGCCGCTTCGCCCGCGTACTGCTCCAGGCAGCCGCGTGCCCCGCAGGCGCAAGGGGCGCCCTCCGGGTGGACGGGCAGGTGGCCGAGTTCGCCCGCGAAGCCGCGGGCGCCCCGGAACAGCTGCCCGCCGATGACCAGTGCGGCGCCGATTCCGGCCTCGGCGGAGACGTGCACGAAGGTCTCGGCGGGGTTGCCCCGGTGCCACTGCTCGGCCAGCGCCCCGAGGTTGGCTTCGTTCTCCGGCACGGGCGCGGTATCGGGGTCCGGCCAGTGGTCGGCGGGGCGCACTGCCTGCCAGCCGAGGTTCGGCGCGTTCGCGACCAGCCCGCTCGGCGTGTTCGGCACCACCCCCGGCACGGCCAGGACGCGTCCCTCGACGCGCAGGCCGAGGGCCGCGGCCTCGGACTCCGCTTCGGCGCCCAGCGCGGCGGCCTCCGCCAGCACCTCTCCGGCCGGCCGGCCGGCGTTTGCCCGCTCCACGCGACGCCAGACCCGGGGTTCACCGCGCAGGTCCACGACGCACGCGGCGAGATGGGTGACGCCGATCTCCAGGCCGAGGCCGGCGGGACCCCGGTCGTTCAGGGCCAGCGCCCGTCCGGGGCGGCCGACCCGTCCGCTGGGCGCGGTCTCCGTCTCGGTCAGCGCGCCTCGGCCGATGAGCTCGTCGACCATGGAGGAGACGGCCGGCCTGGTCAGGCCCGTGTGCCCGGCCACGTCCGCCCGGGAGAGCGGTCCGTGCGCGGCGACCACGCCGATCACCACCGCGAGGTTCCGCCGGCGCATCCCCTGCTGCGAGGCGGGCGCGACTTCCATGCCGCCGCTCGCCCTGCCGGTCCCCGTCATCGACCCGACCCTCCTATCGTTCTCCCGGCGGGACCTCCTGCAGGGCCCGCGCCCGCCGCAGCGTACTGGTGATCCGTTCGAGCGTGTCGTCGTCACGGGGTACGGGCTCCAGTACCCGGCCCTCGGCGGTCCGCCAGCGCCGGGCGACGGCGTCGGCAGGCTCACCGGTGAGCAGTGCGGCGGCCTGGGCGGCGGCCCCGAGCGCGACCGGTTCCCGGGCCTCGGGCACCTGGACCGCTCGTCCGGACAGCCGCAGCACGGTCCGCTGCCAGGCCCTGCCGCGGGCTCCGCCGCCGATCAGCAGCAGTGGTTCACCGGGGGTGAGGCTCTCGCCTCCGGCGCGCAGCACGTCGTCCAGGGCCGCGAGCAGGGCGTGGGCGGCGCCGTCGTAGGCAGCCTGGAGCAGCTGGCCCGGCGTCGTGTCGTGGCGCAGGCCGTGGACCAGGCCGGAAGCACCCGGGAGGTCGGGGGTGCGCTCGCCGTCCAGGTAGGGAAGCACCACCACCGTGCCGCCTCCCTCGACGTCCTCGCGGTCGCGGCCGACGAGGGTGGCGAAGCGGTCGACGGCGAGGGTGCAGTTGAGCGTGCAGGCGAGCGGCAGCCAGCCGCCGAGGGCATCGGCGAATCCGGCGACGGTTCCGCTCGGGTCGGCGGGCCGGGTCCGGCCGACGGCGTAGACGGTGCCGGAGGTACCGAGGCTCAGCACCGGACGTCCGGGGGTCAAGCCCAGGCCGAGGGCGGCGGCCATGTTGTCACCGGTCCCGGTCGCCATCAGTGCGCCCTCGCACAGCGGCATCCCGGGCCGGACGACGCCTGCCCGGGCTCCCGGCGGGAGGACCTGCGGCAGCAGCCCGGGGTCGAGGCCGATCCGGCCGAGGACCTCCTGGTCGTAGCCGTCCGGGCCCCACCAGCCGGTTCCCGACGCGTCTCCGCGGTCCGTCACCGCCTCACCGGTCAGCCGCTCCGTCAGAAAGTCGTGGGGAAGCCGGACGGCCGCGACGCGGTCGGCGGCGGCACGCTCGTTCGCGTGCAACCAGGCCCACTTGGCAGCCGTGAAGGCGGCCGTGGGGACGCTTCCGGTGCGGCGGGCGAGCTCTGCCGTGCCGAACGCGGCCGCGAGTTCGACGGCCTGCGGGGCGGAGCGGACGTCGTTCCAGAGCAGTGCCGGGCGCACCGGCCGTCCGGCCGCGTCGAGGGTGACCAGGCCGTGCTGCTGGCCGGCGATCGAGCAGGCGGCGGCGCGGTCCGCCCAGCCGGTGCCCGCCATGGCCTCGCCGAGCGCCCGCCACCACTGCTCGGGGTCGCTCTCGCGTCCGGCGCCCGCGCTGACGGCGTGCGCGGCGCGGCCCTCGCCCACGACGGCGCCTGTGTCGATGTCGACGGCGAGGGCTTTCGTTGACTGGGTCGAGCTGTCGACACCGATCACGACACGCTGAGCAGACATGCGTTCCTCCGGCGGGGTTCCGTCTGGCGTCTCGGCATACTAATTTGTTTTTCGCCATTACAAATAGCCCTCGGCCCAGATCCGGAGCGCCTCATGACCAGCGACCCGCTCGTCCCCACTCCCGCGCACAGGTTCACCTTCGGCCTGTGGACCGTCGGCTGGCAGGGCCGGGACCCCTTCGGCGACGCCACCCGACCCGCCCTCGACCCGGTCGAGACCGTGGAGCGGCTGGCCGAGCTCGGCGCCTACGGCGTCACCTTCCACGACGACGACCTGATCCCCTTCGGCGCCGGCGCCGCCGCCCGCGAGCAGGCGGTCAAGCGTTTTCGCACCGCACTCGACACGGCCGGGTTGAAGGTGCCGATGGCCACCACCAACCTCTTCACCCACCCGGTGTTCAAGGACGGCGCCTTCACCGCGAACGACCGGGATGTGCGCCGGTACGCGCTCCGCAAGACGATCCGCAACATCGACCTGGCCGTGGAACTCGGCGCCTCGGTCTACGTCGCCTGGGGCGGCCGCGAAGGCGCGGAGTCGGGCGCGGCCAAGGACGTGCGCTCCGCCCTCGACCGGCTGAAGGAGGCCTTCGACCTGCTGGGCGAGTACGTCGAGAGCCAGGGATACGACCTGCGCTTCGCGATCGAACCCAAGCCCAACGAGCCGCGCGGCGACATCCTGCTGCCCACCATCGGACACGCCCTGGCGTTCATCAACGAGCTGGAGCGGCCCGAGCGGGTCGGCCTCAACCCGGAGGTCGGCCACGAGCAGATGGCCGGGCTGAACTTCCCGCACGGCATCGCCCAGGCCCTGTGGCACGACAAGCTGTTCCACATCGACCTCAACGGCCAGACGGGCATCAAGTACGACCAGGACCTGCGCTTCGGCGCGGGCGACCTGCGCCAGGCCTTCTGGCTGGTAGACCTGCTGGAGTCGGCCGGCTACGACGGCCCCCGTCACTTCGACTTCAAGCCGCCGCGCACCGAGGACTCCGCCGGCGTCTGGGCTTCGGCGGCCGGCTGCATGCGCAACTACCTGCTCCTGGCGGAGCGCGCCCGCGCCTTCCGGTCCGATCCGGAGGTCCAGGCCGCGCTCGCCGCCTCCCGGCTGCCCGAACTGGCCCTCCCCACCGCCGAGGACGGCCTGGCCGGGCTACTGGCCGACCCGACCGCCTTCGACGCATTCGACGTCGACGCCGCCGCCCGCCGCGGCATGGCCTTCGAGCGGCTGGACCAGCTCGCCCTCGAACACCTCCTCGGCGCCCGCTGAGCCGGTGCACCCAAGAGCCGGGCCGTGGCGTTCCACGGCCCGGCTCCGCCACGCCTTGGCCGCCGGTACAGGATGAGGAACCCCAGCCGATGCGCGGCTGGGGTTCCTCGGTGCGGTGAGTATCGGTCAGCAGATGGAGTTGCCCACGCCGTAAACCGCTCGTCTACGCGTCGACGGACCGCACCCCATCGCGATCACCACGGTTCAGGCGTTTCAGCGCTGCAGGGTGAGCAGACCCGGCCGGTACGGCAGCTTCAGGTAATCGGTGCCCTCCGGTGTGTTGGTGGGGAGGCCCTGGTAGAGGAACTGCAGGTTGCAGGGATCGATGGTCATGGTCTGGTCGGGGTTGTTGCGGACCAGGTCACCGTGGCTGACGCCCTTGGCCCAGGTGGAACCGCTGTTGGCCTGACCCGCGAAGGGGCTGCTCTCGCTGCCGGCCTGGACGGTCCACGGACCGTTCAGGCCGGCGGCGGTGAACGAGCGGAAGTAGCGGTTCGAACCCTGCGCCTCAACGATCATGAGGTACTGGTTCCGGCCCTGGACCTTGTAGACCTCCGGCGCCTCGAACAGAAGGTCCGTCGTGTCGCTCATGACCGTCGTGTACGAGGAGCCGAAGTTGCCCGGGAAGTTCCCGATCGGCATGCTCGCCCGGTAGATCTTGCCGTTGTCGGCGGCGAAGAACAGGTACATGTTCTGGTCATCGGCGATCATGGTCGGGTCGATCGGGGCGTCCCTCCGGTCCCCGGGTCCCACGGGCAGGCTGCCGGTGAACAGCGGCTGCGCGGCGGACCAGCCGTTGGGGTTGGTGGGGTCGCTGGACGTGCGGTAGTAGAGCGGCCACTGACTCCACTGGGACACCATCACCCAGACGTTCTTGGGCGCGAAGTAGAACACTTCGGGCGCCACCGCGGGCTCGTTCATCCCGGTCTGGGTGGCCGCCCCCATGTCCGACCAGTTCGTGAAGGGACTGAACACCGTCGAGCCCCACGCCGTTCCGCTGGAGGTGGTCCCGTAGACCAGGTGCTTGCCGTTGTACGTGGTGGTGCTGAAGTCCTTCAGCGCGAGCTGCCCGTTCGCCGGCTGCGCCAGCGGAGCCGTCGAGGTCCACCGGTAGGTCGACGGAAGAGCACACGCGTTGCTCGCCCCGGACAGGCCGGTCCACTTCTGGTTGGTGCCACCGTGGCACGACCAGATCTGCACCCCCGTGCCGTTGGCCGTACCCCAGCCCGAGACCTCCAGGCACAGCCCGGACCGCACGCCGACGATCGTGCCGTCGGGGTTCACCCGCCACTGCTGGTTCTCACTGCCGTTGCACGTCCAGATCTGCACCGGGGTCCCGGACGTGGTGGCGCCGCCCCGGACATCCAGGCACTTGTTGCCGTACACGGTCAGCCGGCTGCTGTCCGTCAACGTCCACTGCTGGTTGATTCCACCGTGGCAGTCCCAGATGTGCACGTTTGCGCCGTCGGACTGGCTGAAGCCCGCCACATCGAGACAGCGGCCGGAAGCAACACCGCGCAAGTCGCTGGTGGTGGCCGCCTGAGCCGGGACGGCGACGAGCAGCGCCGCCAACGCCGCCAGGGCGGCAACCGCGGCGGCGAACACCGCGGACAGGTGTCTGCGGCTGGAACTCTGTCTGCGCATTGAGATCTCCTTTGTGACCGGATGAGCCGTCACGCGGTTCAGGCAGGGGCGACCTGTCCTCGGCACCTGCGGATCCGGCTGGATCGGGCACGGCGCATCGGAGCGGCGGCAAGGTGTGGCCCCTATGTGGTGGGGGACGCCGGAGCATTGTTAGCGCTAACAATTCGCAGTTCGCACATCGGCGTTGGAGGCAGGAGACCAGGGGGCTGAGCGACTGTCAAGATCTTCTGCAAGAATCCGTCGGATCGCTGAAGCAGAATCGGGACGGTCAACCGTACGGGGATTTGCTGGAGTTGAGGCCCAGAAAGTCGGCCTCAACCCGTAGCGGCACGGCACTGCCCACCTGAAGTCAAGCGACTCCGCCCGCGCACGATCCCCTCCGCCGGCTCGTCGTCACACTGTTCCCGCAGACGACCTCGCCGAGGCTGCCTTACAAGGCGATCAGTCGCGAATCCCCATGGGCGGTCGAGTCGTCGCGGGGTGCCGGGCGGCCAAGTTGCCCAAGCCCTACCAACTGCAACAGGCGACGAGCCATACCCAGAGCCCCTGGGCTCCGGCGGTCCTACGAATGAGCGGTCCGAACCCGCGGTAAAGACGTAAGACCAGGCAACCAACCCCGGGCGCCCAGGTCGCGTACGCCGCGGTGGCCGAGACCGAGCAGCAAGTACCGCGCCTGGTAGCCGCCTCAGGCCCCGGATCCGTTCTCCACCGCAGCCAGGGACCCTCAGCCGGCTGCTGGATCCGACCGCGACGTGCGGCACGGAACCGACACGCCGGGCGGGGCGGGCCCCGCGAAACCCCGTCACACTCCCGTCCTCGAGCAGACGAACGGCCGACGGCAGGCCGGCGGGTGCCCAGAACCAAGATCCGGTCCACTCGTGGATACGCCTCACCCCAGCCGCAGAAGCCGCCGCTTGCGGTCAGCCCGCCCCGGACGTGCTCGATGGGCGGGCGCATCGCGGAGAACGGCAATCCCCCGCAACTTCGTTGCCCCAACTGCGATCCGAACAGACCCTTGACGGCACACTTGTGAGCGTTAACACTCAGGTATCGCCAGGCCGGAGCCGCCGCGAACCCGGACTTCACACAGTGCGAGGAGACGACTCCCGGCCGGCCCCGCTCGACCGCTTCCGGCTTCTCCCAACCGGGTCGCACCGTGCCGGTCGCGGAACATCACTGGAGGAACTGTGCGGAAGCTTTCAGCGGGCCTTGTCACCCTGGGTCTGACGCTGTCGCTGGCAGCCTGCGGCCAGAGCGCCAACGGAGCAGGCGAGGGTGGGGGCGGCGGGGAGGCCAAAGGCGGCCTCGTCGGCATCGCGATGCCGACCAAGTCGTCGGAGCGCTGGATCAACGACGGCAACAACATGGTCAAGGAGTTCCAGGCCAAGGGTTACAAGACCGATCTCCAGTACGGCGACAACGTCGTGGAGAACCAGGTCTCCCAGGTGGAGAACATGATCACCAAGGGCGCCAGGCTGCTGGTGATCGCCGCCATCGACGGTTCCTCGCTCACCAACGTGCTGCAGAAGGCCGCCGACGCCCACATCCCCGTCATCTCCTACGACCGGCTGATCCGCGGCACGGGGAACGTCGACTACTACGCGACCTTCGACAACCACAAGGTCGGTGTCCTCCAGGGCAGTTACATCGTCGACAAGCTCGGCCTCAAGGACGGCAAGGGCCCGTTCAACATCGAGCTGTTCGCCGGCTCGCCGGACGACAACAACGCCACGTTCTTCTTCAACGGTGCGATGAGCGTCCTCAAGCCGTACATCGACGACAAGAAGCTGGTCGTGCAGAGCGGCCAGACCTCCTTCAACCAGATCGCCACGCTGCGCTGGGACGGCGGCCTCGCCCAGTCCCGGATGGACAACCTGCTGAGCAAGTCGTACACCGCCGCCCGCGTCGACGCCGTGCTCTCGCCGTACGACGGCATCTCGATCGGCATCATCTCCTCGCTCAAGGGCGTCGGCTACGGTGCCGGCCAGCCCATTCCCGTCGTCACGGGCCAGGACGGCGAGCTGGCCTCGGTGAAGTCGATCATCGCGGGCGAGCAGACCCAGACCGTCTACAAGGACACCCGCCAACTGGCCAAGTCCGCAGTCCAGATGGGCGACGCGCTGCTGACGGGCGGCAAGCCCGAGGTCAACGACACCGGCCAGTACAACAATGGCGTCAAGACCGTACCGGCGCAGCTGCTCCAGCCGGTCAGCGTCGACAAGGAGAACTACCAGAAGGTCCTGGTGGACAGCGGCCAGTACACCGCGGACCAGCTCAAGTAGCCCACGGAGCCCGACCGACGGGTCCGGCGACCACGAAACGGCGGTGCGACGCCCGCGGGACCGCCCGGCGCCGCACCGCCCCGACGATACGGATGCACAACCATGGCCCGACCCGTTCTCGAGATGCGGTCGATCAGCAAGACGTTTCCCGGTGTGAAGGCCCTCTCCGAGGTCAACCTCACCGTCACCGCGGGTGAGGTGCACGCCGTCTGCGGTGAGAACGGCGCCGGCAAGTCCACGCTGATGAAGGTACTCAGCGGGGTCCACCCCCACGGCGGCTACCAGGGCGAGATCCACTTCGAGGGTGAGCCCTGCCGGTTCCGGGACATCCGGGCCAGCGAGCAGCGCGGCATCGTGATCATCCACCAGGAACTCGCGCTGGTGCCCTACCTGTCCATCGCCGAGAACATCTTCCTCGGCAACGAGCACGCCACCCGGGGCGTCATCAGCTGGCACAAGACGCTGACCCACGCCGCCGCACTGATCCGGCAGGTCGGACTCGACGAGAGCCCGCACACCAGGATCGCCGATCTCGGCGTGGGCAAACAGCAGTTGGTCGAGATCGCCAAGGCGCTCGCCAAGAAGGTCAAGCTGCTCATCCTGGACGAGCCGACGGCCGCTCTGAACGACGAGGACAGCCGCAAGCTGCTCGACCTGATCCTCGGACTCAAGGCACAGGGCATCTCCTGCATCCTCATCTCGCACAAGCTGAACGAGATCGCCCGGGTCGCCGATGCCGTCACCATCCTGCGCGACGGGCGGACCATCGAGACCATCGCGATCGGTCCCGAGGGCATCTCCGAGGAGCGGATCATCCGCGGCATGGTCGGCCGCGACCTGGAACACCGCTACCCCGAGCGCTCCTCCGAGATCGGCGAGGTCGCCTTCGAGATCGAGGACTGGAGCGTCCAACACCCGATCGACCACCGGCGCAAGGTGGTCGACGGCGTCTCCCTCAACGTCCGTCGAGGCGAGATCGTCGGCATCGCCGGCCTCATGGGCGCAGGCCGCACCGAACTGGCCATGAGCGTCTTCGGCCGCTCGTACGGGCGGTGGACCGGCGGCCGGGTGCGGCTGGACGGCCGGGAGATCCGTACCCGGACGGTGCCGGAGGCAATCGGGCACGGCATCGCGTACGTGACCGAGGACCGCAAGCAGCTCGGCCTCAACCTGGGCGACGACATCAGCCGGAACATCTCTCTGAGCGCCCTCGGCAAGGTCGCCCGGCGGGGCTGGGTCGACCGGCACGAGGAGGCCCGGAGCGCCGAATCGTTCCGCCGGAGCATGAACATCAAGGCCCCCTCGGTGTTCGCGGAGACCGGCAAACTCAGCGGCGGCAACCAGCAGAAGGTCGTCCTCAGCAAGTGGATCTTCGCCGAGCCGGAGGTGCTGATCCTCGACGAGCCCACCCGGGGCATCGACATCGGCGCCAAGGCGGAGATCTACACGGTCATCGCCGAGCTCGCCGCCCAGGGCAAGGCGGTGCTCGTCATCTCCTCCGAACTCCCCGAACTCCTGGGCCTGTGCGACCGGATCTACACCATGGCCGAAGGCCGGATCACCGGTGAGGCCAACCGCGCGGAAGCCACCCAGGAATCCCTCATGCGGCTCATGACCATGAGCGCGGCATACCCCGACAAGCAGGTGTGAGGCATGGCCCAGACCCAGACCACCCCAGACACCACGCCCCGCACACCGGAGACCGGACGACGACCGTCGGCCGGTGCCGTACTGGCCCGAGCGCTGCGCGGCAACCTGCGCCAGTACGGGATGCTGCTCGCGCTGGCGCTGATCGTGCTGTTGTTCCAGTTCTGGACGGGCGGCATCCTGCTCCAGCCGCTCAACATCACCAATCTGATCCAGCAGAACGGCTACATCCTCATCCTGGCCATCGGCATGATGATCGTGATCATCGCCGGGCACATCGACCTGTCGGTCGGGTCGCTCGCCGCCTTCGTCGGGGCGGCCGCGGCGGTGATGATGGTCAAACACCACGCGCCGTGGCCCGTGGCGCTGGTGGCCGCGCTGCTGATCGGGGCTCTCGCCGGAGCCTGGCAAGGGTTCTGGATCGCCTATCTCGGGATCCCCTCATTCATCGTCACGCTGGCCGGCATGCTGCTGTTCCGCGGGGGGACCCAAATCCTCCTGCAGGGCCAGTCGGTGGCGCCGTTCCCCAACGGCTTCCAGAACATCAGCAGCGGCTTCCTCCCCGCGGTCGGCCCCCACACCAACTACCACAACCTCACCCTGCTGCTGGGCCTCGTGGTGCTGGCCGTCGCGATCCTGCAGGAGGTGCGCGGACGGCGGCGGGCCGCCTCGTACGGGCTGGAACCGCTCCCGACCGGTCTGTTCCTGGTGAAGCTCGGCGCGATCACCGCGGCCGTGGTGGCCTTCACACTGCTGCTGGCCAGCTACCACGGGGTGCCGATCGTCCTGCTGATCCTCGGCGTCCTGCTGGTCGGCTTCGGATACGTGATGCGCAACTCGATCCTCGGCCGGCACACCTACGCCATCGGCGGAAACGAGGCGGCGGCGAGGCTGTCCGGGGTGAAGAGCAAGCGGGTCGTCTTCCTCGCCTTCGTGAACATGGGCGTCCTCGCGGCCCTGGCCGGGATGGTGTTCGCCGCGCGGCTCAATGCCGGTACCCCACAAGCCGGCATCAACTTCGAGCTGGAGGCGATCGCCGCCGCCTTCATCGGCGGCGCCTCCGCGAGCGGCGGTGTGGGCACCGTCCTCGGTGCGATCATCGGCGGTCTGGTGCTGGGCGTGCTGAACAACGGCATGTCGCTGGTCGGCGTGGGCACGGACTACCAGCAGGTGATCAAGGGCCTGGTACTGCTGGCGGCCGTCGGCTTCGACGTCTACAACAAGCGCAAGGCCGGAGGCTGATCCCACCCCGCCCCCACCCCTCCTCGGCTCGGCGCCACCGCCCGCAGGAGGAGGGGTGCCCCGTCTACCGGGAGCCCGCCTCCCACGGCTCCGCCCGCGCGTCGAGGATCCGCTCGAAGAAGAACTCGTGCTTGAGGAAGGAGACGTCGTACTCGTGACCCGGGTACGGCGGGATCAGCTGGGCGGCCTGGATCAGCCGCCAGCCCGCCCGGAGCGCCGCCACCCCCGACTCGTACGGCGGCTCGTCGCTGTCGCCCGTGGTGGGCGAGGTCCGGCCAGTGCCGTCGTACAGCGACCAGCCCACGACGTGGGAGTCCAGCGCCGAGGAGGCCGCGTACAGCACCAGCACCTGCTGCCGGAGCACCGGCGCGTCACCTTCCGCCCGCTCGTGCAGGACCGCTTCGGCTCTCATGTACGTGCCTCCTTGGGGCGGTTGGACACCCTGGTCACCCAGTGGTCGAGGTCAAAGTCGTCGTCACCTGTCAGCATCCGCCACAGCAGGATGCGGTTGTACCGCTCCAGCCGACCGGTCGCCATCTCGTACCACGGGAACATCGCGTCCAGCTCCGCGGCCACCCGCGGGTCGTCGAGGTCCGAGGTGTTCCACAGGCGTTGTTGACGCACCCTGGGATTGAAGCGGATCTTGAACATGTAGCGCGTCGCGTCGCTGTCGTTACGTCGGCCCGCGTGCCAGAGCCCGTGGTGCAGAAACACCACCGTGCCGGCCGTGCAGACCAGCCGGTCCTGGCCGCGCAGGTTCTGGTAGCGGCCGGTGTCGGACTCGTTGATCCGGCGGAGGTGGCTGCCCGGCACGGTGAGTGTTCCGCCCATCTCCAGCGTCACCGCCGCCGGAAAGTACATCAGCTGCACGTCGAAGGCGTCCGGCCGGACGTCGATGACGGCATCCCCGTGCAGCGGCTGCGCGTCGCCGCCGTGGGGCTCGCGGGTGTGCACGAAGTGGTGGTCCACCCACGGCTCCGGGCCCACGAGGCTGTGCAGGGCCCCTGCCACCTGCGGAAGCTCCAGCAGCCTACGGGCGAAGGATCCCTTCGCATAAGCCTCGGACAGCGGCGTCCCGTACCGCACCGACGGCACCCCGTCGACCAGTACCGCCAAGCCCTCGGCGTTCATCTCCGCCGGGACCACCCCGTCCAGCCGCAGCGACCCGCGCGCCACGAACCGCGCCATCTGCACGGAATCGAGCAGTTCTTGCCTGTTCTCCATGGCGGCCACGCTAGGTCCGGGGGCCACGCGCCGCGTGGGCCACGCTCACCCTTCACTGGTTGATTCTCACCATGCTGCCGGCACGCGGGTCGACGGCTGAGGGGCGAGAGTGGCGATCCTGGAGCCGGCTCGCGGACCCCGTGGTAGAACACGTGACCATGCACACGGTCCTCGCCCACCTCGACGAGCCGCCCGCTCTCGCCGCCGTCGGCATCGGCGTGCACGGGCCTGCCGGCCACGTGGACGTGTTCTCACTGCCGCACCTGTGGCAGCTCCATCTGTACGACTACGAAGCCGACTTGACGATCAACGGCACGGAACACGCGATCCGCCCCGGCTGGGTCAGCCTCGTACCGCCCGGGTCCGAGGTCCGGTACCGCTACCGGGGCCGCTCCCCCCACCTCTACGTCCACCTTCGCCTGGGCTCAGAGGGAACCCCCCGCAGCATTCAGATGGTCCAGCACGCAGGTCCCGATCTCGCCCTGCTCACCGTCCAGTTGCAGCAGGCGCTGACCGCGTGGCCGAACACCCCGGCTCGGGCCGCGGCCGAAGTGTGGGCCGCCCTGTGGCGGGTCTCCCAGCTCGCCCCTCCGAGGGAGCGGAACACACAGGCCGTTCATCCGGCGGTCGCGGCCGCCGTGGCCCTCGTCGAGGCGCGGCTGGGGCAACCTCTGACGGTGCCGGAGATCGCGGCGGCAGCCGGCGTCTCCCACAACCACCTGACGCGCCTCTTCCGCGCCGCGACGGGGGAAACGGTCGTCGGCTACATCCGGGCCCGGCGTATGGAGCGGGCGCGTCACTTCCTGCAGGCCACCACGCTCTCCGTCCCCGCCATCGCCGCATCGGTCGGCATTCCCGACCTACAGGCGTTCAACAAGGCCTGTCACCGTGTACTCGGAGCGTCTCCGCGCGGCATCCGTGCCGCCCAGGTGGGAACCGGCGGCAACCTTTTCGCATCCTGCGGCGACCAGGCAGTGCACCTCGACTCGGATCTTCGAACGGACGGACATGCAGACTGCACGGCAGGCCGCGCGGCAGCGCAGGCGTAGGCACAGACTGATGCTGGGAACGGTGGTGATGCTGACCGCCGCGGGCGTGCTCGTCTTCCTGGTGACGGCCATGCTCCCCAGCTCCAAGGCCGAGGTCGGAGCCGACGTGGCGGCCCCCGCCGCCACTCACGGCGGAACCACGTCCTCGGCCGCGACGAGCCCCGCGCCCCCGGCGGAGAGCCCGCGTGCCGTGGAAACCCCGACCGCGACCGCCAGTACGACCACAGCGGCGACGCCACAGCCCTCGGCGAAGGCAACCCCGCACCCGGCATCCACCCCCAGCACCACCACGGCACCGTCGGCAGGACGCATCCGGCCGGGTACCACCTACAAGGGCGTCGCCACCGCCTACGCCGCCGCCGACGGCAACGGCGCCTGCCTGTTCGGCCCGAGCGACGACCTCATGATCGCGGCGATGAACACCACCGACTACGAGTCGTCCAGGGCCTGTGGCGCGTACGTGCGCGTCCGCGCCGCGAACGGCGCCTCGATCACGGTCCGGATCACCAACGAATGCCCGCTCCCCTGCGCGCCCGGACAACTGGACCTCAGCGAACAGGCCTTCGCGAAACTGGCCGAGCTCAAGGTCGGCCGCATCCCGATCACCTGGAGCCTGGTGAGCCCCCGCACGTCCGACACCCTCTCCCTCCGGTACAAGACCGGGTCCAGCGCCCACTGGTGCGGCATCCAGGTGATCGACCACCGGAATCCGGTCGCACGGCTGGAGGTACGCACCAGCAAGGGCTGGCGGAAGCTACCCCGTACCGACTACAACTACTTCCTCTCCGCCGACGGCGGTGGGTGCGGCGGCGCGATAAGGATCACCGACATCTACGGAGAGCAGTTGACGGTCGGCGGGACCTCGCTGCTGCCGAACGTCGCACAACCGACCAGGGTCCAGTTCGCCGCGCACTGATATTCACCGCGGCGGGGGGGCGGAGCCGGGGCACGCCGCATCGGCGCGCCCCGGCCAACCGGGCACTGGTACGCTGCCGCCCGGATGTTTGCGCACACATTTTGCGGAGGGGACGACCAACGGACATGGTCCTCGATGACGCGTCCGCGGAGTTCCACGACTTCTTCGAACGCCACTACGCCGAACTCGCCCGGTTCGCCCGTCTCCTGACGGGCGAGGCGGACGGCGCCGACGATCTGGCCGCGGACGCCCTGCTCGCGCTGTGGCAGCGCTGGGACCGGTTGCGCCAGGCCGAGTACCCGCTCGCCTACGCCCGTGGCGTGGTCGCCAACCTGGCACGGTCGCGGATCCGCAGCACGGTGCGCGAGCGCCGCCGGATCGCCCTGTTCTGGTCCCGCGGTGCGGAGCCGTTGCACGGTCCGGACGTGGCCGGCGTGGTGGACGTGCGGACCGCTCTCGCCCGGTTGCCGTTCCGGAAGCGGTCGTGCGTGGTCCTGCGGCATGCCTTCGACCTGTCCGAGAAGGACACCGCTCTGGCGCTCGGAATATCGGTCGGTACGGTGAAGAGCCAGACCTCGAAGGGAATGGCCGAGCTGGAACGGATGCTGGGCAGCACAGGAGCAGCCGGGGAACTGTTGGCGGGGAGGAGGAGCCGTTGAACGAGGAACTCACCAGGCGGCTGCGCGCGGCCGCCGAGGCCCACCAGCCCGACCGTGCCCGGATCCTGGCACGCGTGGAACGCGGCATGTCCGGTGCCCCCGTCCGCCACCGCGAGTCTTCGGGCGCGAGGCCCTGGCCCAGGATCGCACTCGCTTCCCTGGCCGCGGCCGGCACTCTGGCGGTCGGCGGCTTCGCCGTCGCCGCCATCGTCCAGTCGCCGCCGGCCCGGCCGGATGTCTCGGCCACCCCCGTCGCGCCCGCCGCGCCGTCCGTTCCGTCCGCGCCCTCCGTGCCGTCCGGGACTCCCCGGCCGACACCATCGACACCATCGGCGCCCGCCACCGGCCGCCCGACCACGCCGGACCGTTCGTCCCCGACGGGCCCCAGCCCTTCGGCATCAGGCGCCGCGGGCTCGGCCCGGCCGGGCAACGCGCACGTCCAGGACGGGCCTCTGTCGTCGGCCGGCTCCTTGGGCACGAACAGCAACAGCTTCTGGGCGCAGAGCAACATCACCCTGAAGTCCACCCAACCGCTTACCGCACTCACCGTGGAACTGCGCATCACGCAGACCGGCGGGGTGCAGAACACCGGCAACTGGCGGACGCTGCCCGCCGAGGATTTCACCGTCACCGTGCAGAACGAGGGCGGAGCAGTGGTCTACCGCTGGATCCTCAAGCCGGGCCGCACGGTACCGGCCGGACAGCATGTCTTCGCCGGCCAGTACAACCACGCCGCCGGCACACGCGAGGTCGAGCACGACGGCTACCGCGTCGACGCCGGCGGTCCCCGCGGCGCCCTCTCGGTCTGGGGCGGCTTCACCCCGGCACGATGAGGCCGTGCCGCTTCGCCGGCCCGTGGGTGGACGGCGCGGACCGCCGCCCGCCCACGGGCCCGGAGCATCAGGACAGGTCGCCGTACACCACGCCACGGCCGTAGGCGCCCAGGTAGACCCGCCCGTACACGTCGGGGTCGCCGCTGATGACGTTGACGGCGATCCCGCCGAACTGGTGCTGGTCGTCGTTGATCCGGACCCAGACCGAGCCTCCGTCGGTTGAACGGAACAGCCCGGTGACGCCCTTCACCTTCCCGCTGAGGTACAGCGCCTGGTACCGGGCGCCCGGGGCCGGCTTGCCGAAGCCGACGGCGCTCGCCTGCTCCACGCCGCCGAGCTTGCCGAAGCTCTTCCCCCCGTTGGTGGAGTGCAGGAGTCCGTTGCCCCCGCCGGCGATCCACAGGTCACCTGCGATGCCCGGAACCGTCTTGAGCTGCCCGCCGACCAGACCGGTGGCCCGGGCGGTGAAGTGCTTCCCGCCGTCGGTGCTGGCGTACAAGGTTCCGCCGCTGAGGGCGTAGAAGGTGTTCGCCGCCGACCGGTCGGCCACGACGGCCGTGTCCTTGGGCAGACCGGAGACCGCTGTCCAGGCCGAGCCACGGCTGCCCGAACGGAACGGAGCCTGGCCCGCGGGGGTCCACACCACGGCGGCGCCGTCAGCCGAGACGGCCACGGAACCACCGCCCGCATCGCGCACCGGCGGTGCGGCGAACGGTACCCAACCGACTCCGCCATCGGCCGAGTAGGCGCCGTGCTGCTCGCCACCGAGACCGACCCGCACCATGAACCGCGGCTTCGACTGGGCGAAGTCGATACCCGTGGTGTTGGTGAACAGCGGCCCGGACAACGCCTTGGCGGGCACCTTGGTGAGGTCCTCGTGCCGGAAGCCGCTGACATCGCCGAGCGCACTGATCAGGGGAAGACCAGGGGGCTTGATCAGCCCGAGCGTCGCGGTCTCCTCCAACCCCTTCGCCGGGATGGTCCAGTGCGTCGCCCGCCCGCTGTCCGCCGCGGTCACGTCGTGGCTGCCCCACATCCCCGATCCCGTGCCGTACAGCACGTGCCCGGAATCGAAGGGGTCGATGGCCAGGGCGCCCATCCAGTGACCGATACCGGTGCCCACGTACGGCGCTGCGGAGCTGTCCCGGACCGAGGTCGCGCCGAGCGCCTTCCAGGAGGCGCCGCCGTCGGCCGACCGGTAGATCTCGTCCGAGGGCCACCAGCGGTCCAGCGTGGTCACCATCACCGTGGACGGACGCTGCGGATCGACCGCCAGGCCGGCGAACCCGTAACCGCCACTGGACGGCGAGATGTTCTTCCAACCCCCGGTGGACGGCGTGTGCTTCCACACCGAACCGGCCGTCACGCCGTTCGGGCCCGGCGCGTTGGTGTACGTCAGGTACAGCGAGCCGTCGCCGGACAGCACACCGTGCTGCGGCAACTGCCCCTTCGGCCGGCCGGGCACGGCCTGCCAGGTACTGCCGCCATCGGTGGAGCGGTACAGCGAGGTGGTCTTGTCGGCCACCCCGACGTAGATCGTCCGGCTGCCGGACGGGCCGAAGGTCACGAAGGAGAGGCCGACGCCGCTGCTCGCACCGTCCTTCACGGGGAAGCTGCCGACCTGGCTCCACGTCACGCCGTAGTCGGTGCTGCGCCAGAGCCCGTTCTTGCGGGTACCCAGGTAGAGCGTGCCGTGGTCGGACGGGTCCACCACCAGCCGCTCGCCCATGGACCGGCCGTCCTCGTTGCCGCCCAGTTTGAACGGCAGGTCAGTGCGCTGGAACGTCCTGCCCTGGTCCCTGGAGCGCAGGATCGCGCCGTTGCCCGCCCAGTCGTTGGTGTAGGTGCCGCTCGCGAGGTACAGGCGGTTCGGGTCGACCGGGTCGGTCGCCAGACTCTCCATCCCCAGCAGGTTCCAGTCGGCTCCGCCGATCCAGTCGGTCAAGGAGATCCAGCGGGCGGCGGTCGCGTCCCAGCGGTAGGCGCCGCCGATGTCGGTCCGTGCGTACAGCAGGTCCTTGCGGGCGGGGTTGAAGACCAGCCCGGTGACGAACCCGCCACCGACGATCTGCGCGTTGTGCCAGGTGTACCTGCCCGAGCCGCCCGCCTTCACCAGCTTCCACCGCTGGTTGGTGCCGCCATGGTCCGCGTACTGGACGAGCGGCACGCCGTCGCCGCTGGCGCCGCCCCACACGTCCAGCACCATGCCGCTGCTCCGCGAGACGATCTTCACCGCCGCACCGCCGGCCTTCTCGATCTTCCACTGCTGCGCGGCCTCGCCGTGGCCGGACTGCTGCTCGATGGCGGCCGCCGACTGTATGGAGGCACCCCGCACACCGAGGACCTTCTTGCTGCTGCGGTTCTCCAGCTCGTAGTAGCCGCCCCCCGTCGGCCTCAGCCGCCAGTGCTGACTCGCGGCACCGGCCACGCGGCTCTGCTGCCGTGTCCGGGCGCCGTCCGACGTGTCCGCGCCGGGCACGTCCAGCACCTTGTCGCTGCGCACGGACACCACCTCGTAATAGGCGTCGGAATCCAACGTCGCGGCCTCCGAGTCGGCCTGCACGAACAGCAGGTAGGGGCCGAGCACACCGGGCACGCCCAGCGCCAGACCCATCGTCGTCCAGCGCCGGCGGTGGCGTCCACGCGTACGTCGCGCGCCACCGGCCGCGCGCGTGCGCCGACCGCGACCGTGCGCGGTGGGATCCGTCTCGTTCATGGGGGGCTCCTCGCTCCGAGCCTGCCTCGCACACCGGTTCTGGTCAGCGGTGTGCAGCAGCGTGCGGCGGTGTGATCGGACGATCCGTGGGTGTGATCGTCTTCGGGTCGCCCGTCAGTCGCCACAGCTCCGCAAAAGGTTGCCGCCCGCCGAACCGACAGCAAGCCAGGGCGATCTTCCGCAGGGCCGGAAGCAGTGGCGTCGGCCTTCACCACGCATCTCAAAGCGGCCGCGGGGTCAGTCGACGCCCAGTAGGCGGCGCAGGTCTTCGGGGCGGGAGGCGAGTTCCGTGGTGGGTGCCTGGTGGACGATGACTCCCTTCTGCATGACTGCCACGTTCCGGGCGACGGAGAGGGCGAGTGTCAGGTTCTGTTCGACGAGGACGACCGACATGCCCTGCGCGGCCACCTCGCGGATCACCTCGCCCACTTGGGCGACGATCGACGGGGCGAGGCCGTCGGACGGCTCGTCGAGGAGCAGCAGGCGCGGATTGCCCAGCAGGGCCCGGGCGATCGCGAGCATCTGCTGTTCTCCGCCGGAGAGCTCGTCACCGCGGTGTCCGAGGCGCTCCCCCAGCCGCGGCAGCAGGTCCAGGACGCGGGTCCTCGTCCAGGGGCCGCGCGCCGGCCGCCGCGAGGCGATCGTCAGGTGTTCGTCCACGGTCAGCGGGGCGAAGACCCTGCGCCCCTGGGGAACGACGCCGACGCCCGCGCGGGCGATCACGTCGACCCGGGCTCCGGCGAGCTCCCGGCCGTCGAGGCGGACGCTGCCTTCGTAGGGGCGGACGAGGCCCATGACGGTCGATATGAAGGTGGTCTTCCCGACTCCGTTCCGTCCGAGCAGGGCGACCGTTCCGCCCGTGTCGAGGTCCAGGTCCACACCATTGAGGACGACGCCCCCGGCGTAGCCGGAGCGCAGCGCGCGGATGCGCAGGAGCGGGTTCACGAGGTGACCTCCATGGTGCCCAGGTAAGCGGTCTGGACTTCGGTGGAGGCACGCACCTCGTCCGGGGATCCGGTCATCAGGTGCCTGCCGAGGTGCATGACCGTCACCGTGTCGGCGAGTTCGAAGACCATGTCGAGGTCGTGCTCGATGAGGAGTACGGTCACCTCCCCCGGCAGGGCCGCGATCAGCTCGGTGAGCCGCGCCGTCTCCGCCGGCGACATGCCGGCGGCCGGCTCGTCCAGGAGCAGCAGCCGGGGTTCGGTCCCCAGCGCCACCGCGACCTCCAACTGGCGCCGCTCGCCGTGCGAGAGCTCGGCGGCCGGGAGGTCGTGCCGGGAGGGCAGGCCCACCCGGTCGAGCAGTTCGTGCGCCTGCGCGACCGCCGCGACCCGGGCAGCACGCCGGGAGACGCTCCGGGAAGCGCCCCGGGAAGCGGCTCGGCGTACCACCGCGAGCAGTACGTTCTCCAGCACGGTCTCGCGCATGAAGAGACTGGAGTGCTGGAAGGTCGCCGCTACGCCGAGCCCGACCCGGCGGTGTACGGGCAGCCGGGTCACGTCCTGCCCGTCGACGAGGATGCTTCCGGCGGTGGCCGGCAGGGTGCCCGAGATCAGGCCGAACAGGGTGGATTTTCCTGCACCGTTCGGGCCGATCACCGCGTGCCGGGCGCCCCGCCGCACTGTCAGGTCGACCTCGTCCAGGGCGCGGAAGGAGCCGAAGTGCCGGGATGCCCGGCGTAGTTCCAGTAGACCGTGGTCGTGGTCCGTCACGCCGTCCTCTTTCGGGTGAGCCTGTGCGGGATGCGTACGCCGGCCAGTCCTCGGGGCAGCGTGTAGACGGCGACGACGAAGAGCAGTCCGAGCAGCAGGGGACCGCGTCCGGCGACGGCTTCGAGGTTTCCGAGGTAGTCGCGGGTGAGCCAGACGAGCGCCGCGCCCGCGCAGGCCCCCCGCATCGAGCCGGAGCCTCCGATGACGACGGCCAGCAGGGCCAGTGCGGCGATCTCGAAGCCGGCGTCGCCGGGCGAGACGAACCGCTGCACCGAGACCCACAGGGCTCCGGCGGCTCCGGCCAGCGCCCCGGCGCCGCAGTAGACGGTCAGGGCGTAGCGCTGGGTGGGGTAGCCGATCGCCCGCATGCGGGGCTCGTTGTCGCGGATGCCGCGCAGGGCGAGGGCGAACGAGGTCGAGCCCAGACGGGAGACCGCCGCGAAGAGCAGCAGGAACACGGCCAGGACGTAGAAGTAGACCAGCCCGTCCAGCTCCAGGGCGGGCATGCCGGGCAGGGGTACGACGGGCGGGATGCCGGACATCCCGTCGGTACCGTTCGTCAGCGACTTCCAGTTGACGGCGGCGCTGTAGACGATCTCGCCGATGGCCAGCGTGAGCATCAGGAACACCACGCCGCGGGCTCTCACGGCAAGCCATCCGGTCGGCACGGCGACGAGCGCGGAGACGCCTGCGGCGATGAGGAGTTGGAGCAGCCCGATGTCGGTGACGCGTGTCGCCACGATCGCCGCCGTGTAGGCGCCGACGCCGAAGTAGGCGGACTGGCCGAGGGTCGGCAGCCCGGTCAGGCCGGTGAGAAGGTTCACGCTCAGTACGAGGAGGGCGAACACCAGGATCCGCGAGAGGGTGCCGATCGCGTACGAGCCGAGTACGAAGGGGGCCAGGGCGAGGGCGCCGGCCACGGCGGTGGCCGACAGCCGCCGCCGTGTCGCGGTGCCGGCGGTCGCGGTACCGGCCTCTGCGGTACCGGCCTTGTCGGACGGGCTCATGCGCGCACCGCCGATGCGACGAGGCCGTGCGGGCGGACCACGAGGACGAGCAGCATGGTCCCGAAGAGGAGGAAGGGGGCGTACTCCGGGAGCAGCGCCACCCCGAGGGTCTGCACCTGGCCGATCAGGAGTGCTCCGGCGAGTGCGCCGCGCACCGATCCGAGTCCCCCCACGACCACGACGACGAGTGAGAGGACGAGCACGGTCTCGTCGACGCCCGGCCCGGGGCCGAGGATCGGCGCCCCGAGGACTCCGCCGATGGCTGCCAGGGCGGCGCCTGACGCGAAGACTCCGTAGAGCACCTTGCGGATGTCGACACCGAGTGCGCGGACCATGTCCCGGTCGGCGACCGTGGCCCGTACGAGGGCTCCGAGCGAGCTGCGCTCGAAGACGAGGTACACGAGGAGCGCGAGGCCGGCGGCGACGGCGATGAACACCAACCGGTAGACGGGATAGGCGTGGCCGAGGAGGCCGACGGTCCCGCGCAGGGCCGTGGGCGGGTCCGTGGGCAGTACGTCCGCGCCGAAGGCCGCGGAGAGGAGGTCGGCCACGATGAAGGTGATGCCGAGCGTCAGCACGGCTTGGTCGAGGTGCCCGCGGCGGGCCAGGGGCTGGGTGAGGAAGGTCAGCGCGGCCCCGCCCGCGGTGCCCACCAGGGCGCCCGCCAGCAGGGCGAGGAGGAGACCCGTCAGGGTTCCGTCGGACAGGGCGTAGGCGACGTAGGCCCCGGCCAGGTAGAGCGTGCCGTGCGCGAGGTTGAGCACGTCCATCATGCCGAACACCAGGGAGAGTCCGACCGCGATCGTGAACAGCAGCAGACCGAAGGCGACCCCGTCGATGACGCTGACGAAGTTGCCGTCCAACCATCCGGACATGTCAGCCGCCCAGTCTGCCGAGCTCGGAACTGACGGTGTTGACGCCCTGCTTGACCTCGCGCAGGTACCAGGGCTGGACGGGCGTCCCGCCGCTGTTGAACCGCCAGGTGCCGCGCGGGCTGTCGATGTCCCCCACCTGGGCGATGGCGGCGTTGACCGATTCGGAGGTCACCGCGGATCCGCTGGAACCGGCTGCCTCGATCGCCTTGTCGAGGACCTGCGCCGCGTCCCAGGACGCCATCGCGTACGTGGTCGGGGCCGCCCCGTGGGCGGCCGTGTACGCCGGTGCGAACCGCTTGTTGGCGGCGTTGTCGAGGTCCGCGCCGTAGTTGAGCGCCGTGAGGATGCCGTTGGCCGCGTCTCCCTGCCCCTTGAGCACGCCTCCTTCGGTGAGGAAGCCGGGGGCGTAGAGCGGGATCTTGCCGGCCAGCCCGAAGTCCCGGTACTGCTTGACGAAGTCGACGGCCGCACCGCCGGCGTAGAAGCAGAAGACGGCCTTCGCACCGGACTTCTCGATCTGCGCGAGGTACGGCTGGAAGTTCTTGGTCCCCGGGAAGGGCGTGTAGACCTCCTCCCCCGCCGGCTTGCCGCCCGCCGGGAGGAAGGTGGACTTGAAGCCCTCCACCTCGTCCTTGCCGGCCTGGTATCCCGCGGCGATCAGGAAGACCGGTCCGCCGGCCCGTTCGGCCACGTGCTTGCCGAGTGCCTTGCCCGGTTCGTCGTTGACGTACGAGGTGCGCCAGATGTACTTGGTCCCCGTCAGTGTCGTGGGTGAGGCGTTCGAGCCGACGAGCGGGACCTTGCCGGTTTCGAACAGGTCCTTGACCCCGTTGATGGTGGCCGAGCTCACCACCCCGCTCACGGCGAGCACCCGGTCCTGCTTGACCAGCTTCTCGGCCGCCGCCTTGCCCGAGTCGGCCGTCTCCCCCTCGTCCGCGACGACGATCTCCACTTCACGGCCGCCGAGTTTGCCTCCGTGCTGCGCGACGTAGAGCTCGAAGCCCTGCTTCATGTCGTCGCCCAGCGCCTTGTAGGTCCCCGACCGCGGGACGAGGAGGCCGATCTTCACGGGCCCGCTCTGCTTGTCCTCGCCGGTCCCGAGGCTCGCACCACCACATGCCGTGGTCAGCAAGAGCGCCGTCGATGCGGCGACCAGACCAAGGGGACGAAACCGACCTGCCATGGGAACTCCGTACGTAGTCAACCGGCCCTGGCGGGCGCGATGTTGCTGATGGGGGCGCCTTGGGGGAGCCCCAGGCGCGAAGGGTCCGGCTCTCAGGGGTGACCTGACCGCCGACCGAAGTGACACGTGTCTATCGCGCTTTTGCGACGGCCGTCAATACTTCGCAAGATATGCGCTCGCACCTACCCCGGACCTCTTGACCCACACCCCGGGCATGGAGCAATACTGACCCCCGTCAAATTCTCGCTATACATCTTTCCGGCGACGGGCCAACGATCAGCCAGGGAGTGAAGCACCATGACCGACGATCCATCGCGGCGCAAAGTCCTCAAGAACACCGGGGTGTTGGCAGGCGGCGCACTGCTCTCCGGGGTGGCGGGCGGGCACACGGCGCAGGCCGCCCCGCGCACGGCCGAGCCCTCCCCCGTCGTGGATCTGCCCTCGGGCCGACTGCGCGGAAGCAGCGAAGGGGGCCTGTCCGTGTTCAAGGGCGTGCCCTACGCGGCACCGCCGGTCGGCGCCCTGCGGTGGCGGCCGGCCCGGCCCCACCCCGGCTGGCAGGGCACGCGCGACGCGACCGCCTTCGGCCCGAGCGCCCCGCAGCCCTACCGGGAGGGAGGCGACCAGGTGCTCGGCACCCACGGCTCGCCGCCCTTCGACGAGGACTGCCTCACGCTCAACGTCTGGACACCCGCAGCCGACGACGCCAAGCGGCCGGTCATGGTGTGGATCCACGGTGGCGGCTTCATCTCCGGATCCGGCTCGATGCCGGCCTACTCCGGCGAGACCTTCTCGCGCGACGGCGACCTCGTCGTCGTGACCATCAACTACCGGCTGGGGCCACTGGGTTACCTCTACTTCGGCGAGGACGGCGCCGGGGGGAACTTCTGGCTCACCGACCAACTCGCCGCACTGCGCTGGGTACGGGACAACATCGCCGCGTTCGGCGGCGACCCCGACGACATCACCCTCGCCGGCCAGTCCGGCGGCGCGCTGTCGGTCGCGGCGCTGGCCGGTGTCCGCCCCAAGGGGCGCCCGCTGTTCCGGCGCGCCATCCTGCAGAGCCCGCCGCTCGGACTGAAGATCCCCACGCGCGCCGAATCCCTCGAACGCACCGCCGCCTTCCTGGACATCCTCGGGGCCCGGAACGTGACGGAGCTGCGGGCCGTGCCCTGGCCGCGCCTGATCGCCGCCACCTTCGAGATGTTCGGGCGCACCGGACGGTGGGGTTACTGGTCGACCCCGTTCCTGCCGGTGCTCGACGGGGTCACGCTCGACCGCGACCCCGCGGACCTGCTGCTCGGCGGAGGCGGGGCGGACATCGACGTCCTGATCGGCTGGACCAGGGAGGAGGCCAACTTCGCCTTCGCGCTGAGCGCGCCGTACGCCGCCGCGACCAGGGAGCAGGTGGTCGCCAGGGCTCGGGACACCTTCGGAGGTCGCGCGGAGCAGGCGTACACCGCGTACGAGGAGGCCCGGCCGGGCGCCCGCCCCGTGGACGTGCTGATGGACCTGATCACCGACGACCTGTTCCGCATGCCCGCCGTGGCGCTGGCCGAACGGCGAGCGGCCCGCGGGCGTCCGGTCTGGGCGTACCAGTTCAACCTTCCGACGCCCGCGCACGGCGGTCAACTCGCCGCGGCGCACTGCCTGGAGCTGCCGTTCGTGTTCGACAACTTCGACAAGTGGGCGCAGGCGCCCTTCCTCGCGGGACTGAACCCCAGGGTCCGTGACGGTCTCGCCTCGACGATGCACACGGCCTGGATCTCCTTCATCCGCACCGGCGACCCCAACCACCACCCCATGCCGCAATGGGGCCGCTACGACCAGGACACCCGCACGACGATGGCCCTCGACTCGGTCACCACCGCCGTCGGTGACCTCGCGGGTTACTGGCGGCGCCTGCACCATCCGGCAGGGCGCTGACCACCCGTCAGAGGGGGTCGCCGACGCGGTGCCGGTGACCCCCTGAACGTGCCCCGGGCCAGGGCCTGCGGGCACCTCGTCGGGCTGCCGGAGGGGGCCCACGCTCGTCGCCTCGGGCAACGGTGGTGTCCACCAGGTGAGTTACCGGCTGGAAGCCATAGGTCCGCACGTGAGGATCCGGTAGCTTTCCGTCACGTCGCCGCCACACCCGGGGCACAGGGCCCCATGGGACTTGCGGCGCGAAGGACCCGACACCTGTTGACGACAGCGACCGAAGTCTTCACAGTCCGGCCGTTCACCCCGCACTGCCAGGTGATCCACACCGAAGGCGATCACGCCGTGATCGGCATCTCGCCCGGGAACAGCTACTTCTCCGCCCAGCGTGTCATCGACCTCGCCCAGTGGGGCCTGCGCAACTTCGCGCAGGTGGACATCATCTACACCGACCTGCACGTGGCCGAGATGTACGAGGCCCTCGGCTACGACGCCGACGAAGCCCGCCGCAAGGCGGTCAAGAACCTGCGCGGCGTCCGCGCCAAGGTCAACAACGCGGCGGCCGAGGCCGACCCCAGCGGCGAGCGCTTGCGCGCCCGCCCCATGTCGGCCCTCACCGACATTCCCGCTTACCGCAGGCTCCACAGCCACCTGTACAACCTGCTCGACACCGACCCGGAATTCCGCAGCACCTGCAATGCCCTGGTCGACGCGTTCCTCTCCTCCAAGGTGCTGGGCGGGAAGACCGCCACCACCCGGCAGCGCGAGGTCTGCCTGGAGTACGTCTGCGCCGAAGCTCCGCTCTTCCTCGACACCCCGGCCATTCTCGGGGTGCCGTCCTCCCTGAACTGCTACCACCAGCTCCTGCCGATGGCGGAACTGCTCTACTCGCGCGGCTCCGGTCTGCGCGCCTCCCGCAACCAGGGCCACGCCGTCATCACCCCCGCCGAAGGATCAACCGATGTCCACTGAGACCCTCCTCGACTTCCCGTTCTCCGCGCGCGGCGACCAGCTCCCCCACCAGGTGGAGGAGCTGCGCGACGAGCCGGTCAAGCGGGTCCGCACGATCGCCGGCGACGAGGCCTGGCTCGTCTCCTCGTACGAGCTGTGCAAGCAGGTCCTCGAAGATCCCCGGTTCAGCCTGAAGGACACCTCCGCGCCCGGCGTGCCCCGTCAGTACGCGCTGACGATCCCGCCCGAGGTCGTCAACAACATGGGCAACATCACCGGCGCCGGCCTGCGCAAGGCCGTCCTCAAGGCGATCAACCCCAAGACCGACGGCCTCACCGACTGGATGCGCGACCACGCCTCCACCCTCGTCGACGGCCTCCTCACCCACGGGGCGCCCGTCGACCTGCGCGCCCAGTTCACCAACCCGTACGCCGAGAACCTGCACTGCCGCATCCTCGGCATCCCGCAGGCCGACGCCCCGCGCCTGGCGTCCAGCCTCGACATCGCGTTCATGAACTCGGCCTGCCCCGTCACCGGTGCCAAGCTCAACTGGGACCGCGACATCGCCTATATGGTCGAGCGCCTCGACGACCCCGCCACCACCGGGCTCGTCGCCGAGCTGGCGGCCCTGCGCCCGGACCCCCAGTACGCCCACCTCACCGACGAGATGCTCGCCACGGTCGGGGTCACCCTGTTCGGCGCCGGGGTCATCTCCACCATGGGCTTCCTCACGATGGCGGTCTTCTCCCTCCTCCAGAACCCGGACGTGTGGGAGCAGTTGCAGAAGTCGCCGGAGAAGATCCCCGGCGCCGTGGACGAACTCCTGCGGGTCAACCTCTCGATCGCCGACGGCCTGCCCCGTCTCGCCCTCGAAGACCTCACCCTCGGGGACGTCGAGGTGAAGAAGGGGGAGCTCCTCCTCGTCCTGGTCGAGGCCGCCAACACCGACCCGACCGTGTTCAGCGACCCCCACGTCGTCGACATCGACCGGGAGAACGCGGCCACGCACCTCTCCTTCGGCGGCGGACAGCACTACTGCCCCGCCACCGCGCTCGGCAAGCGGCACACCGAGATCGCCATCGAGGTGCTCCTGGAGAAGATGCCCCGCCTCCAGCTCGCCGTGCCGGTCGACCAGCTCGTCTGGCGCACCCGGTTCATGAAGCGGCTCCCGGAGCGGCTCCCCGTCCTCTGGTAGCAGCGCCGTGACGGACGAGCGGCCCCGCCCGGATCTTCCGGGCGGGGCCGTTCGCCATGGGCGGACCGTGCCGCGTCACGCGGTGAAGGGGGCGCCGTCCAGGGTCCAGTGGGCGTCCAGGCCGATGCCCAGCGCGGCGTACACGTGGGCGGCGACATCGGTGTGCCTCACCACCGGCGGGGTCACGCCCGCGATCAGGCCGGGGCCGCTCGCCGCCACCCAGGCGGTGCGCTCCAGCTCGCTGCGCCCTCCGTGGCCCCCTTCGTCGCGGTGGCCGTGGTCGGTCACCACGATGACCGTCCACTCCTCCCCGGGGTGACCCGGGCGGTCGCGGACCGCCTTGAGCAACCGGCCCAGGCGCTGGTCCGCCGTCTCGATCGCCGTGCGGTACTCCGGGCCGCAGCCGAGGAAGTGGGCGGTCTCGTCCACGGCCCCGAGGTAGACGAAGGAGGCGTCGAGGTCTTCTCCGGAGCCCAGGACGCGCGCCGCTTCGGCCGTCACCGCCTCGTCGACCTCCTCCCAGCCCTCCGGCGTGTCCGCGCGCGGGGCGATGAAGCCGAGCCTGCTGGGAGCGGTGAAGAGCGGGCCGCCCTGCTGGGCGAGGAAGAGGGGGGCCCAGCCGCCCGCGGCGAAGGTCCGCCGGCCGAATTCGAGTGCCAGCCGGGTGGTGAAGTCCGGGAAGACATCGAGCCGGTTGCCGTCGAGGCGGTTGCCCCAGACCCCGTGTTTGGCCACGGTGACCCCGGTGGCGATGGTGGCCCAGCAGGGCCCGGACATCGTCGGCGTGGCCTCGTCGATCTCGACGGGGGCCAGGAAGCCCGCGTCGGCCAGATCGTCGAGGTGGGGGGTGTCCAGCTCGGCCAGCAGGTCGAGCCGTACGCCGTCGATGCCGACGACCAGAACGTGTTGCGTGGGCATGGAGGGGTCCAGGGTGTCCGTGGGTGGATGGGTGGGTGGGCTCGAAAGTGGATGCGCGGGTGGGTGGGGGTGCGGGGCTGCCGGGGCTCCTGGGGCTACTGGGGCTACCGGGGCTCCACCGGCAGGCGGTGCGCGCCCTCCGCCGGGGTGACGGTGAGGAGCCGCGGGAGCCGGTGGCCGGCCGCACCGAACGCGGCCGTGACGCGGTCGCCCACCGCGTCCTCGCGTCCCGCCTCCACCAGGGCGATGACGGACCCGCCGAAGCCGCCTCCCGTCATCCGGGCGCCGAGGGCCCCGGCGCCCAGCGCGGCCGTCACGGCGAGGTCGGTCTCCGGGCAGGAGACCCGGTAGTCGTCGCGGAGCGACGCGTGACCGGCGGTGAGGATCGGGCCGAGGGCGGCCGCGTCGTCCGCCCGGAGCCGGGCGACGGCCTCGGTGACCCGGCCGTTCTCGGTCACCACGTGGCGCACCAGCGGTACGAGTTCCACCGGGAGGTCGCCCAGCGCCCCCGCGAGGTCTGCGGCGGGCAGGTCCCGCAGGGCGCGCAGGCCCAGCAGCCCGGCCGCCCGTTCACAGCCCGCGCGCAGGGCCGCGTACGCCCCGTCGCCCAGGTCGTGCGAGACCCGGGTGTCGATCACGAGCAGCCCGAGTCCCTGCCCCGGGAGGTCGAGGGGCACCTGGCGGTGGAGTTCCGGGGTGCGGGCGTCGAGGTGGAGGGCGGCCCCGGTGGTGCAGCACACGGAGGCCATCTGGTCCATGATCCCGCAGGGGACGCCGGCGAAGGCGTTCTCCGCGCGCTGGGCGATCCGGGCCAGTTGCGGCCCGGGCAGCCGCAGTCCGTACAGCTCGTCGTAGGCGACGGCGACGGCGCATTCCAGCGCGGCGGAGGAGGAGAGGCCCGCGCCGGTGGGCACCGTGCTGTCGAAGTGGAGGTCGGCGCCGCCGACCGCGTGTCCCGCCTCGGCGAGGGCCCAGACCACTCCGGCCGGGTACGCGGCCCAGCCCGGCACGGCCCCGGGGGCCAGGGCGGCCACGTCCACTTCGGTGATCCGGCCGTCTCCGTGCGCGCTGTGCAGGAGCAGCCGGCCGTCGGTACGGGCGCGGGCGGCGAGCATCGTGGTCTGCGGGAGGGCGATGGGGAGGGCGAACCCGTCGTTGTAGTCGGTGTGTTCACCGATCAGGTTGACCCTGCCGGGCGCCGCCCAGATCCCGTCGGGGGATCCGCCGAAGAGCTTCGCGAAGGTGCCCTCGGCCTGCTCGGTCCGGTTCACGCGAGGGCCTCCCGCAGGCGTCGCGCGGCCGTCTCGGGGGCCACGTCGTTGATGAAGGCTTCCGTCCCGGACTCCGTCCCGGCAAGGAACTTGAGCTTGTCGGGGGTCCTGCGGATGGTGAACAGCTCCAGGTGCAGGGCCAGTTCCTCCCCGTGGGTGCGGGGCGCCTGGTGCCATGCGGAGATGTACGGGGTGGGGGCAGGTCGCTGCGGCCGCTGTGCCTCCGGTACGGGGAACAGCCGGTCGAAGCGGCGCAGCAGGTCGAGGTAGATCTCGGGGAACTCGGCCCGCTCGGCTTGGGTGAGGCAGGTCAGGTCGGGGACCCGGCGGTGCGGGTAGAGGTGGACCTCGTACGGCCAGCGGGCGGCGTAGGGCACGAAGGCGGTCCAGTGCTCCCCGGCCGTCACCACCCGCTCGGTGGCGGCGCGGGCCCCGGCCACGAGGTCCTCGAAGAGGTTGCGGCCGGTGGCGGCGCGGTGCGCCCGCGCTGCGCCGGTCATCTTGGCGGTGCGCGGCGTGACGAAGGGGAAGGCGTAGATCTGGCCGTGCGGGTGGGCGAGGGTCACCCCGATCTCGGCACCCCGGTTCTCGAAGCAGTACACCTGCTCGACGCCGGGGAGGGCGGAGAGTTCCGCGGTGCGGTCGGTCCACGCGTCCAGCACCAGCCGGGCGGCGGCCGGGGTGAGGTCGGCGAAGCCGGCTTCGTGGTCGGGGGTGAAGCAGACGACTTCGCAGCGTCCGGCCTCGCCCGCGAGGGAGGGGAAGCGGTTCTCGAAGACGGCCACCTCGTAGTCGGCCGCGGGGATCTCGCTGAGCCGGCCGTCCCGGGAGGGGCACAGCGGGCATTCGCCGGCGGGCGGGCGGTAGGTCCGGTTCTGGCGGTGGGAGGCGATGGTGATCCAGTCACCGGTGGCCTCGTCCCGCCGCAGTTCCGGGCGGCTGTCCACCGGATCGAGCGGGCGCAGGTCGGGAGCGTCGCGGACGACACCTTCGTCGGTGTCGAAGTAGATCAGTTCGCGGCCGTCCGCGAGTTTCGCCAGGGTCTTCTTCACCCGCCGAGAATAAACACTCTCGAACATTTTCCACCACCCCTCGCCGGACTTTCCCCCAGACTCCAACAACATGGTCGTGTTATCTTGCTGCCTTCTGACCGGTTTCGCCGATTCCCGGGAGCGACCCGTGGCCGAGCAGGCTGCCCAACTGGCCCACCAGCGACGTGCTCTCATCCTGGACGCGGTCCGGCGCGAGGGCGCGGTGCGGGTGGCGGACCTGGTCGGGCAGTTCGGCGTCTCGGACATGACCGTCCGCCGGGATCTGGACGCCCTCGCCCGGCGCGGGGTCGTGGAGAAGGTTCACGGCGGAGCCGTCGCCCCGGCCGGGACCAGCGGGCACGAGCCCGGGTTCGAGGCCAAGGCTGATCTGGAGGGCGAGGCCAAGGCGGCCATCGCGGACACGGCCGCGACCCTGGTGGAACCGGGCAGTGTGGTCGCGGTCTCGGGCGGCACCACCGCCCACGCCGTCGCCGCCCGGCTCCTCGGGGTCCCGGGGCTGACCATCGTCACCAACTCCCTCCCGGTGGCGGAACTGGTGTGGTCCGACGGCCGCAGCCGCGGGGCCGACGCCCCCTCCCTCCTCCTCACCGGCGGCTCCCCCACCCCCTCGGCCGCCCTGGTCGGACCGCTCGCCGACCTGGCGATCGGCTCCCTCCACGTGGACCTGCTCTTCCTCGGCGCGCACGGAGTGGCGCAGGGCGCCGGGCTGACCACCCCGAACCTCATGGAGGCCCAGACCAACCGGGCCCTGGTCGCCTCGGCACGCCGGGTCGCCGTCGTGGCGGACCACAGCAAGTGGGGCGTGGTCGGCCTCAGCGGCTTCGCCGCGCTCCACCAGGCCGACTGGTTCATCACCGACGCCGGCCTGCCGGGTCCCGCCCGCACCGCCCTCGCGGAAGAGGTGGGCGAACTCCTCGTCGCGGGCGAGGAGCAGCACTGAGTCCGGGCGCCCGGATCAGGCCCCGGGGGTAGAGGTCCGGCCCGGGGTACGGCTCCGGCCCGCGGTCCGGCTCCGGGCCAGGCCCCGGGTCAGGTCCCGGGCTCCGTCCAGGCGGGCTGACACCGGGTCAGACTGCCTGCCCCGGGCCCCAGGCGCGCCGCGGACCGGCCACAGTGCGCCCGGGGACAACGCGCCGCCGTCGGTCAGCTCTGACGCAGCGGCGGCATCGGCAGCGGGACGGAGTGGGCGACAAGGGTGCGCACGCGGACCAGGCCTGCCGCCGCCCGCAGCCGGGCCCTCACCCGCGGCGGTCCGGTCGTGGCCTGCGGCGCGGAGGGGTGGTGGCGGGATCCGGCCGAGGGCCGGTCGAGCCGGCCGCCCGTTTGCTCCGCAGGGTCGGGCGGGCGGAGCGCAGTGGGGTCAGGAGGCCCGCGGTGGCTATCAGGAGGCAGAAGGCGCCCGCGGCCAGGCTGGTGGGTGGGACCCCGTGCCGGGCCGCCAGGGCGGTGAGGGCCGCGGCTCCCAGCGGGCCCGAGGCGTTGTGGACCGTCCAGAAGGCGGAGGTGACCCGCCCGAGCAGGTGGTCCGGGGTGACTTCCTGGCGCAGGGTCATGGAGCAGACGCCGCCCACCGTCAGCCCGAACATGAGGAGGGCGGCCATCGCCGCGATCACGGGCACGCTGCGGCTGACTCCGATGGCCGCCACCGCCACGCCGATCAGTGCGGTCGCGCCGAGCCAGCACGGGCCGAAGCCGAGGGTCCGGCGCAGCGGCCCGGCGGCGAAGGAGGCGCACACGACGCCGACTCCGCTCACGGCGACCACGTAGCCGACGGTCGCGGGGTCGCGGCCGAGGTCGTTCTGGAGGCGGAAGATGAGCAGGTCCATGGCGCCGACCGTGACGAAGGTCAGCAGGGTGAGCAGGACGGTCAGGGGGCGCAGCAGGGCGTGTGCCCACAGGAAGCGGAAGCCGACGACGAACACCTCGCGCAGGGAGGTGCCCGCCTCCGGCCTGGGCCCCGGAGGGTTTCCCCGCATGCCGAAGCGGACCCAGCGCAGGCTGATCGCCGAGACGAAGAAGCTCGCCCCGTCCAGGGCCAGCGCCCAGGGCCCGCCGACCCCGGCGACGAGGAGGCCGGCCACGACCGGGCCGAGGAGGGTGCCGAGGGCGAAGGTGCCCATCAGGCGTCCGTTGGCGGCGGCCAGGTCGGCCGGTTCGACCAGGGAGGGCACGGCGCTCACGTAGGCGACGTCGAAGAGCGTCTTCAGTACGGTGACCAGCGCGGTCAGCACGTACAGCAGCCAGATCCGCGGGCCGCCGAGGGACCACGTCAGCGGTACGGAGAGCAGGAGCAGCGCCCGCGCGAGGTCGCAGCCGATCATCAGGCGGCGGCGGTCCACCCGGTCCACCACGTGGCCCGCGAAGGTTCCCGTGGCGAGGGCGAAGACCCCGGACATGGCGGTGATCAGGCCCAGTTCGACGAGGGATCCGGTGACTTCGAGAACGAGGAGCGGCAGCGCGAGCAGCGATACCGAGCCGCCGAGCACCGAAAGGGCCTGGCCGAGCCAGAAGACGGTGAAGGAGCGGTTGTGGATGAGTCCGGTGCGTTTGCCCGTCATCCCAGCAGGGCGTAGATGGTGGAGGCCTTCGCGGCCGGTTCCTCGGCGCCCTCGGGCGTCATGGTGATGTCGGCGAAGGCCATCCGCTTGCCCAGTTTGGTGATCCGTACGTCGATCAGCACGTCGGCGCCGACCACAGGCCGCTGGAAGCTGGTGGACTGCTGGACGGTGGTCATCGGACCGTAGGTCCCGCGCGCGGCGGAGATCGCGATCACGGTGGCGGTGTCCGCGGCGGCCATCAGGGCCTGGCCGCTGAGGCCCCCGCCGTCGCGGGCGAGGGCATCGGACCAGGGCAGCCGCAGTACGGCGTGCCGGTCGCCGGTCTCCTGGACGGTGAGTCCGAGGGCGAGCACCCAGGGGGCGAAGTTGTCGTGGAGGATCTTGTCCGCGTCTGCCGGTGTCAGCGTCGTCACCGGGTGATTGTGGCGGCCCGGCCGCTGCCGCCACAACTCCCTTTGCGTATGCCGGTCCTCAGAGGGCCGCGCCCCGTCCCCAGAGGGCCGCGCCCCGTCCTCAGAGGGTGGCGGCCAGCTCCGTGCCCTGGCGGATGGCCCGCTTGGCGTCCAGTTCGGCGGCCACGTCGGCGCCGCCGATCAGGTGCGCCTCGATCCCGGCCGCGCGCAGGGCCTCGTACAGGTCGCGGCGCGGTTCCTGGCCCGTGCACAGGACCACGGTGTCGGCGGGTACGAGGCGCTGCTCGCCGTCCACCGTGATGTGCAGGCCCTCGCCGTCGATCCGGTCGTACGCGGCCCCCGCGACGGAGACGACCCCGCGGTGCTTGAGCTCCGCCCGGTGGATCCAGCCGGTGGTGGTGCCGAGCCCGGCGCCGACCTTGGTGGCCTTGCGCTGGAGCAGGTGGACCTGGCGCGGCGGGGCGGGCCGCTCGGGGGCGGTGAGGCCGCCGGGGCCGGTGTAGGCGGTGTCCACGCCCCAGTGGCGGAAGTAGACCTCGGGGTCCTGGGAGGCGCCTTCGCCGCTGTCGGTGAGGAACTCGGCGACGTCGAAGCCGATTCCGCCGGCGCCGAGGACGGCGACGCGCTGCCCGACGGGGGCGCCGTCGCGCAGGACGTCGAGATAGCTGACGACGTTGGGGCCGTCGACGCCCTCGATGTCGGGGGTGCGGGGGGTGACGCCGGTGGCGACGACGACCTCGTCGTAGCCGGTCAGGGTCTCGACGTCGGCGCGGGTGTTCAGCTTGACCTCGACCGCGTGCTCGGCGAGTTGGGTGCCGTAGTAGCGGATGGTCTCCTCGAACTCCTCCTTGCCGGGGATGCGCCGGGCGATGTCGAGCTGGCCGCCGATGTGGCCGGAGGCTTCGTAGAGGGTGACGGCGTGGCCGCGTCCGGCGGCGGAGACGGCGCAGGCCAGGCCGGCCGGTCCGGCTCCGACGACGGCGACGCGCTTCTTCAACTGCGTCGGAGACAGGACGAGTTCGGTCTCGTTGCAGGCGCGCGGGTTGACCAGGCAGGTGGTGAGCTTGCCGCTGAAGGTGTGGTCCAGGCAGGCCTGGTTGCAGCCGATGCAGGTGTTGATGGTCTCGGAGCGGCCGGCGGCGGCCTTGGCGACGAAGTCGGCGTCGGCGAGGAAGGGGCGGGCGAGCGAGACCAGGTCGGCGCGGCCGTCGGCGAGCAACTCTTCGGCGATCTCGGGGGTGTTGATGCGGTTGCTGGTGACGAGGGGGACGGAGACCGCGCCCATCAGCCGCTTGGTGACCCAGGTGTAGGCGCCGCGCGGGACGGAGGTGGCGATGGTGGGGATGCGGGCCTCGTGCCAGCCGATGCCGGTGTTGATGATGGTGGCGCCGGCCGCCTCGATCTCCTTGGCGAGGTGGACGACCTCGTCGAGGGTGGAGCCGCCGGGGATCAGGTCGAGCATCGAGAGGCGGTAGACGAGGATGAACTCCTCACCGACGGCCGCGCGGGTGCGGCGGACGATCTCCAGCGGGAAGCGCACGCGGTTCTCGTAGGCGCCGCCCCAGCGGTCGGTGCGCTTGTTGGTGGCGGCGGCGATGAACTCGTTGACCAGGTAGCCCTCGGAGCCCATGATCTCGACGCCGTCGTAGCCGGCCAGCTTGGCGAGGCGGGCGGCGCGGACGAAGTCCTCGACGGTGCGCTCGACTTCGGCGTCGGTGAGGGCATTCGGGACGAAGGGGCTGATGGGGGCCTGGAGGGCGCTGGGAGCGACCAGGTCCTTGTGGTAGGCGTAGCGGCCGAAGTGGAGGATCTGCATCGCGATCTTCCCGCCCTCGGCGTGCACCGCGTCGGTGATCACCCGGTGCTCGGCGGCCTCCTCCTCGGTGGTGAGGCGGGCGCCTCCCTCGAAGGGGCGGCCGGCGTCGTTCGGGGCTATGCCGCCGGTGACGATCAGGCCGGCGCCGCCGCGGGCGCGCTCGGCGTAGAAGGCGGCGAGGCGCTCGAAGCCCCGCTCGTGCTCTTCGAGACCGGTGTGCATGGAGCCCATGATCACGCGGTTCGGCAGGGTGGTGAAGCCGAGGTCCAGGGGGCTCAGCAGGTGCGGGTACCGGCTCTGGGAACTCTGCGGACTCATCGGGGTGTGCCTCCTCGCGCGGGGGTGATGAATCTGTTCTAGCTGAGCAAGCGCTTATTGTGCAACTAGGTGCATAAGCGAGTGCCTGGCCCGGCACCCCGGAAATCCGGGGATCCCGGTGGCCACGGGCCCCCTCCGCCGGCGTCCGCCGACGCCTGTGGCGCAGTTCACGGCCCGGGTGATCGCCAAGGGCGGGGCACCCGGCCTCCCCGGGTACCCTCTGGCGGATGACGCGGAAGCCCAGCACCACCCGGCCGACCGAGCGCCACGCCGTGACGGTGAACGGCGGAGTGCGCCTCGCCTACGAGGTCGCCGGGCCCCCGGCCGGACCGCCGGTGCTCCTGCTCCCCGCGCTGGGCGAGACCGCCGCCGACTGGGCGCCCGTACGGGACGAACTCGCGCGGGAGCGGCGGGTGTTCGCGCTGGACCTGCGCGGCCACGGAGCCAGCGCTCGGCCGTCCGCGTACTCGCTCCCGCTCATGCGGGACGACGTACTGGGCTTCCTGGACGCCCTCGGGCTCGACCGGGTGGACCTCGTGGGTCACTCGATGGGCGGTGTCGTCGCGTACCTGGTCGCCGCCGCCCAGCCGCACCGCGTCGGCCGCCTCGTCCTGGAGGACGCCCCCGCGCCGCTCCCCCGTGAGGCCGTGGCCCCCGTGCGCCCCGAGGGGGAGCTCGCCTTCGACTGGGCGATGGTCCTCGCGGTCCGGCCCCAGCTCGACCGCCCGGACCCGGCCTGGCCGGCGGGCCTGGCCCGCATCACGGCCCCGACGCTGGTCGTGTACGGCGGCCCCGCCAGCCACCTGGCGCCCGCCTCCTTCGACGAGCTGGTCCGCCGCATCCCGGACGCCCGCCTCATCACCCTCCCGTACGGCCACTTGATCCACGCGGCGGCACCCGGGGAGTTCACCGCGGCGGTCTCGGCCTTCCTCGCGGAATGATCCCGGCCGGCATCACCGGCCGGGGCGTGGCTCAGGCTGCCGACTGCAGGGCCGACAGGCGGCGCACGAAGAGGATGGCGGCCACCGCCGCCACGGCGTAGATCAGGTCCGAGGCCGCGCCGAACAGGACGGCGTCGCGCACGGCGTCGTCACTCAGGGCTGTGGCTGCGGACCGGTTGGCGGCGACGGACGCCACCATCGCCGCTCCGAACGTTCCGGCCCAGACGAAGACGGGGGCGGGTGAGGTCAGCGCGGCCTTGCCGGGCAGCCTCGACGCACTGGCCGCCCACACCTTCATCGCGATCAGGCAGGGCAGGACGGTCCAGCCCACGACCGGGATGAACCAGACGCCGATCGCCCAGCCCGCACCGCCCCGGATGGCACCCCGCGCGTACACCCCGGCGTTCACCCGGACCCGGTGGAACCAGACGATGAAGACCACCGCTGTGGGGATCATGGCCATCATGAACAGGCTCACCGAGATCGTGAGCAGCGTCCCCGAGTGCCCCAGCCCCACGGGCTCGGTGTACTCGTCCAGCCAGAAGTACCGGTTGACCCCGGCGGCCGCGGCGAGCAGCCGGGTCAGGGCGCACAGACCGAGCAGCACGGTCAGGGCCGTGGCCAGTCCCTTCGGGGAGCGGAGCAGCGAGCGCGCCGGAGGCGCGCCGAGCGGAGACAGTCGTGCGGAACCGGGACCGGCGGACATGACGAGGGACCCCCCACGGGTGCGTTGACATGCGGAAACCCGCCTGCTGGGCGGGAAGGCAGAACATACGGCACCGGCGGGCCCATGCCGCAGGGAGCCCCGGCGTGGGGCCCCCTGCGGCAGCGGTGTCAGGTCCGGTGGAGGCGGACCGTGACGATCTGGAACGGGCGCAGGGTGAGGGGGATCGTGCCGTCCGGAGCGGGGGTGGAGACGGCCGTGCCCTCCAGGGGGCGTTCCAGGAGGTCGCTCTCGATCGCCGCCGACGTCGGGAAGCCCGCCGCCAGGGTGGCGTGCGCGCGACCGCCCCGGGATTCGTAGAGGCGCACGATCACGTCGCCGCTGCGGTCCTCGGCGAGTTTCACCGACTCGACCACCACCGCGTCCGTGTCGACCGCGACGAGCGGGGCGACCGGGCCCGCGCCGCGGAGCACGCGCTCGGGCAGGTTCAGCGCGTGGCCCTCGCGGACCGCGTCGCCGACGGCCGCGCCCGGGGCGAGCGAGAAGCGCAGGGTGTGCGCGCCCTGGTCGGTCTCCGGGTCGGGGTAGCGCGGGGCCCGCAGGAGGGAGAGGCGGACGGTGGTGGTCTGGCCGCCGTCGGGGCGCATGTCGCGGGTCACGTCGTGCCCGTACGTGGAGTCGTTGAGGACCGCGACGCCCCAGCCCGGCTCCTCCGCGTGGATCCAGCGGTGCGCGCAGATCTCGAACTTGGCCGCCTCCCAGGAGGTGTTGGTGTGGGTGGCCCGGTAGACGTGACCGAACTGCGTTTCCGAGGCGGAGCGTTCGGCCTTGACGTCCAGGGGGAAGGACGCCTTGAGGAACTTCTCCGTCTCGTGCCAGTCCACGTCCGTGACGATGTCCACCGTCTTGGCCCCGGCCCGGAGCGTGACCGTCTGGACCACGCTGGACGAGCCGAACGAGCGGCTCACCCGTACGGTGCCCGCTGCCGGACCGGCCTCGGCGACCTTCAGCCCGTCCACGTCCACCAGGTCGGTGACCTTGTTGCGGTAGAACGCGTCGATGTCCCACGCGTCCCACATGTTCGGGAAGTCGGGGTGGATCTGGAGCAGGTTCGCGGCGGCACCCGGCGCGACCGATTCCCGCCCGGCCTCCAGGTCGTAGGCGGACACGATCAGCCCGCGGCCGTCGATCTCCACGAGGAGCCGCCCGTTGGCGAGGACGTGGCCACCGCCGTGCCGCTCCTCCACCGTGACGGCCTGCCCGGCCGCCGTCGGCAGACCCGCCCCGCCGGCCGGGACCCCGCGCCGTGCGTGCGGGGCGCAGTTGAAGACGAGCTCCTCCTCGCCTTCCCCCGCGAGGGCGGTCTGCGCGGCCACGGTGATCGCCGTCAGCTCCTCCCGCACCCCGGCGTACGTCTCGCGCGCCTCGCGGTGCACCCAGGCGATGGAGGAGCCGGGGAGGATGTCGTGGAACTGGTGGAGCAGCACGGTCTTCCAGATCCGCTCCAGGTCCTCGTACGGGTACGCGTACCCGGGGACCTTCACCGCGGCCGTGGACGCCCACAACTCGGCCTCGCGCAGCAGCGATTCACTGTGCCGGTTGCCCTGCTTGGTCTTGGCCTGGGAGGTGTAGGTGCCGCGGTGCAGCTCCAGGTAGAGCTCGCCGGCCCAGACGGGTGCGTCCTCGTACTCGGCGTGCGCCTTCTCGAAGAACGCGTCGGGGCGTTCGATCTCCACCCGCGGGGAACCTTCCAGGTCCCGCTGCCGCTTGGCGCGGCCGAGCTGCTCGCGGGTCGGGCCGCCGCCGCCGTCCCCCCAGCCGAAGGGGGCGAGGGAACGCGAACCCCTCCCCTTCTCCTGGTAGTTGCGGGCGGCGTGCGCCAGCTGGGCGCCACCGAGGTCGGAGTTGTACGTGTCGACGGGCGGGAAGTGGGTGAAGACGCGGGTGCCGTCGATGCCCTCCCACCAGAAGGTGTGGTGGGGGAACTTGTTGACCTGGGACCAGGAGATCTTCTGTGTGAGGAACCACTTGGAGCCGGAGAGCTTGACGATCTGCGGCATGGCGGCGGTGTAGCCGAAGGAGTCGGGCAGCCAGACGTTGTTCGTCTCGATGCCGAACTCGTCCATGAAGAACTTCTTGCCGTACAGGAACTGTCGGGCCATGGCCTCGCCGCCGACCATGTTGGTGTCGGACTCGACCCACATGCCGCCGACCGGCACGAACTGCCCGTCGGCGATCTTCTTCTTGACCCGCTCGAAGAGCTCTGGCCGGTAGGTCTTGATCCAGTCGAGCTGCTGCGCCTGGGACATGGCGAAGACGAACTCGGGGTGGTCCTCCATCAGACCCAGCATGTTGGACGTGGTCCGCGAGACCTTGCGCACGGTCTCGCGCAGCGGCCACAGCCACGCGGAGTCGATGTGGGCGTGGCCGATCGCACTGATCCGGTGCGCGGAGGCGTTGGCGGGGGCGGCCAGGACCGCGGCGAGCCGCGCGCGGGCGTCGGCCGCGGTGCCGGGGACGTCGCAGAGGTCCACCGCGTCGAGTGCGCGGTCGATGGCGCGCAGGATCTCGTAGCGCCGGGCATCGCGCTCGTCGAGCTGAGTCATGAGGTCGTAGAGGACTTCGAGGTCCTGTACGAGTTCCCAGACCTCGGTCTCGAAGACGGCGAGGTCCATCCGGGCTAGCCGGTAGAGGGGCTGGTCGCCGCTGGTCTGCTTGTCGCCCTCGTAGGTGACCGAGTGGTCGACGAGGATCGGGTTCGAGGCGCCTTCGACGTACCACTCGACGCGCTCGCCGCCGGCCGCGCGGTCGGTGACGCGCACCCAGTCGTTGTACGGGTTGAGCGCCTTGACCTCCCCGCCGTCGGCGCGGTGGACCAGGCCCTCGCACTGGAAGCCGGGCATCATCCGGTCGAAGCCGAGGTCGAGCACGGCTTCGACCGTACGGCCTGCCCAGTCGGCGGGGACGGTGCCGGTGACCTTGAACCAGGTGGTGCCCCAGGCCGGGCCCCACATGTCGCCGATGGCGCAGGGTTCGTAGGAGGCCGCCAGGCCCTCGGCGACAGGGACGGGCTCGCCGGGGGCCTCCCAGCGCTCGACGGTCAGCGGGACCGCACGGGAGTGGACGGCGGGCTTGATGCGCTCCTTGAGGACACGGCGGAGGCGGTGTTCGGTGATGCTGCGGTCGTCGTGCATGACGGCTGCTCCAGGGTGGGGTGGACTGCGATCCTGCGGTAGGTCCGGGCGGTGGGTCGGGGCCCGGTCAGGTCTTGACGGCTCCCTCGCCGACGCCCTTGAAGAAGAAGCGCTGGAGGGCGAAGAAGAGGAGCATCATCGGGATCAGCGCGGCCATCGCACCGGCGGCGATGATCCGCTGGTCGCTGACGGTGGTGGCGCCGGCCAGGGTCTTCAGGCCGAGCTGGAGGGTGTAGTTGTCGCTGTTGGTCAGCACCAGCAGGGGCCAGAGGAAGTCGTCCCAGGCGCCCATGAAGCTGGTGATGCAGACGACGGCCAGGGCTCCCTTGGCGGCGGGGAGGAAGACCCGGGTGAAGCGGGTCCACTCGTTCGCGCCGTCCAGGACCGCGGCCTCCTCGACCTCCTTGGGGACGGAGAGGAAGGCCGATCGCATGATCATGATGTTGAGGACGGAGACCGCGCCGGGCAGCCAGACACCGATGAGGGTGTCGACCAGGCCCATCTCGCGGACCGTGAGGAACATCGAGATCATCACGGACTCGAAGGGGAACATCAGCGTCGCCACCAGCACGGTGAAGACGATCTTGCGGCCCTTCCAGGCGGCCCGGGAGAGGGCGTAGCCGCCCATGGCCGCGAAGAGCATGTTCGAGGTGATGGCGAGGACCGCCACCGTCAGGGTGTTGCCGACGTACTGGAACAGCGGGAACGACTCGGCGACCCGGAAGTAGTTGTCGAGGGTGGGCTGCGAGGGCAGCACCCCGTCGTACACGTTCTCGGTGCGGCCGCGGATCGAGGTCAGGAACTGCCAGACGATCGGTCCGAGCATGATCACGAGCATCAGGAGGAGCGTGGCGTACCGGCCGGCGAGGCCGATCCAGTAGCGCCGCGCGTCGGCTCCGACGCGCTTGCCCGCCTTGTTGCCGAGGGAAGCGAGGGTGCTCAACTTTCGTCTCCCTTCGAGAGACGGCGGCCCAGCAGGCTGAAGACCAGCGTCAGGAGGAACAACAGGATGGAGATGGCGGCCGCGTAGCCGGTCTCGCCGGAGAAACCGAGGCCGACCTGCCGGATGAGGAAGGGCAGGGTACGGGCGCCGCCACCGGGACCGCCGCTCTCGCCGCCCAGGATGTAGATCTCGGTGAAGACGCGGAGCGCGGAGATCGCGGAGAGGGTGCCGACCAGCAGCATCATCGGCTTCACCTGCGGGACGGTGATGCTGAAGAAGCGGCGGACCGGGCCGGCGCCGTCGAGCGCGGCTGCCTCGTAGAGCGAGGCGGAGACGTTTCCGAGGGCCGCGAGGTAGAAGACCATGTAGTAACCGAGGCCCTTCCACACGGTCACGATCATCGCGGAGACCAGCAGCATGGTGCTGTCGGTCAGGAACGGGATCGGCTCGGAGATGATGCTGAGCTTCTGGAACAGCCTGTTGACCAGGCCGTCGCTGCGCAGCACCCACTGCCAGATGAGGCCGACGACCACGGCCGAGGCGATCACCGGGGTGTAGAACGCGGAGCGGAAGAAGCCGATGCCGGGGACCTTCGTCTGTACGAGGACGGCGAGGGCCAGCGGCAGGAAGACCAGACACGGGACGACGACCACGAGGTACAGCACGCTGTTGCCGGTGGCGACCCAGAAGTCGGAGTCGGCGAAGGCGCGCGTGTAGTTGTCGAAGCCGACGAACCCGCCGCCGCGCAGGATCTGCGCGTCGGTGAAGGAGAGGATCACGGTGTTGACGAACGGCCAGAGGCTGAACATCGTCACCATGATCAGGCCCGGGGCGAGGAAGAGGTACGGGGTCCACCACTTGCGGTGGCGCAGCCCGGTCTCGGCTTCCATGGCCTTCTTGGCCTGCTTAGCCTTCTTGGCCTGCTTCGCCTGCTGCCTGGCCTGCTTCACCTGCCTGGCCTTGGCCCTGTTCCGTGGGGCCTCGCCTCCGGGGTCCGCTGCCGCCGGCCCTCCGGTCTGCGACCAGGCCTGCACCTTGTCGAGGGTGGGGGCGGGGTCGGGTGCGTCCCGCGACGGGCCGGACTTCGCCCGCAGTTCCGGGCCCGGGGATGGACTCATGGCGTCTGCCTCTCCTTCGTCCGCCGCCGCCGTCACTGCTGGGCCGTCTTGGCGAGCAGCTTGTTCGCCTCCTCCTGGGCCTTCTTCACCGCCGTCCTGGCGTCCTGGTCGCCCTTGATGGCCTTCTGCATCTCGCGCACGACCACGTCGCCGACCTGGTTGGTCCACTGGACGGGGGTGTTGGCGTCGAGTCCGGCGGTCTTGAGCTGTTCGGCGCCCACGGCGCGGGCCAGCGTCTCCGCGTCCTTGCCGTCGCCCTCGTCGGAGAAGAAGGGGTCGGCGAGGCCGGTGGCGTTGGACGGGTAGATGGTGGCGTGCTTGGAGAACTCCAGCTGGTTGGGGCCGTTGGTCAGCCACTTGGCGAACTCGGTCGCCGCGTCCATGTGCTTGGTGTCCTTCTTGATGCCGAGCGACTGGGCGTAGATGCCGATGTGGCCGAGCTGCCCGGTGACGGCGTTCGCGACCTGCGTGTTCGCGTAGATCTGCGGGGCGTTCTGCTTGATGTCCTTGACGAAGCCCGGGGAGCCGGGGCCGAAGACGATCTTGCCGCCGCCGTAGAGCTGGTTGATGTCGTCCTGCTTGAGCAGGGACTCCTTGGGCATCGCGCCCTTGGCGTACAGGTCCTTCATCCGCTCGACCCACTCGACGGCCTTGTCGGTGTCGAAGGTGAACTCGTCCTGCTTCTCGTTCAGGATCGGGATGCCCATCTTCTGCCAGTCCCCGGGCAGCCGGCCCTTGGGGTCGGCCATGAAGGCGGAGTACTTGCCGCCGGATGTGGCGGCGATCTGCTCGGCGTAGTCGAAGAACTGCTCGACGCTGGTAGGCGGCTTGGCCGGGTCGAGCCCGGCCTTCTCGAAGAGGTCCTTGTTGTACGTGAGGATCTCCGGGGTCACGTACCAGGGGTACGCGAACACGCTGTCGCCCTTCCCGGGCAGCTTGAACTGCTCCCAGGCGCCGGGGACGTAGTCCTTGGCCACCTCGGGGTCGAGCTTCGCCACGTCCGCGAGCATGCCGCGGTCACCGAGGAGCTGGAAGGAGTCGGTGGAGAGGTTGACCACGTCGGGGAGGGCGCCTGCCTGGGCGTCGGCGACGATCTTCTCGTTGTAGCCGTCGCCCGGCACGTCCTCCCATGTGACCTTCGCGTCCGGGTACTGCTTCTCGAACGCGTCGATGACCCCCTGGACGTACGACGTGAACATGGGCTTCAACTGGAGCGTGCGGAACGTGATCCGACCGGCCACCTTCCCGGTCTTCTCCCCCTCCTTCACGTCTCCGGCGCCACCGCTCATGCCGCACGCGGAGGTCGCGAAGAAAGCGCCGGCCACGAGGGTGGTGATGGCCATACGGGTCACGTTCTTACGGGTCATCGTCGCCGCCTTCAGGGGGAGTTCCGGCCTCGTCGCCGGATCACTGGGCCCAAACTCACCCGAAATCAAGATTCCGTCAATATGACCAAAGTCCCTACAGACAGGTACCCGTACGTCCCGAATTGCGACAGCGAGGGTCCGAACAGTCCGAAAGTCACTCCCCAACCACCACCTTTACCTGCACTGATGCGCTTTAGTCCTGACACTCATTGGCGCGATATCGATTCGATAGCGAAGGCGATGACCCCAGGAAGGTTGACTTCTTATCACCCGCTAACCAAAACTGGCACTAATGCGGTTTATCTCGCGTATCGCAACCCCGTATCGCAACCGCGTACCTCAATACAGCTCCGCCACTCCTGCCGACCCCACCCACACGGATCGTCCGGCACGTACCGCCGGTGAAAGAGGAGCACCTGCCGCCCAAGGACCGGGACATCGAACCTCCAGCGCTGCCTGGGCACCACCACCGTCTACGTCACCCACGACCAGGTCGAGGCCATGACGATGGGCGACCGCGTCGCGGTCCTCGCGGACGGCCTCCTCCAGCAGTGCGACTCCCCGCGCACCATGTACGACCGGCCGGCGAACAAGTTCGTGGCCGGGTTCATCGGCTCCCCCGCCATGAATCTGCTGGACCTGCCGCTCGACGGGGACGGCATCCGCTTCGGCGGCTCCACGGTCAAGATCAGCCCCGCGGCGCGAGACGGCCGCCGGCAGCACCGTGACCCTGGGCATCCGCCCGGAGCACCTGGACTTCCACGCCGCCCGACAGGGCCCGGACGCCCCCGCAGCCCCGGACCGGCGATGAACGGTCCGGGGCTGCCCTCGTGCGGAAGCGGGGTGCTCCGGACGCTCCGGCAATCTCGTGGCACCCCCTCCCTCCGCCGGTGTAGGTTCCCTGCCACGGCGTGTAGCTCAGCAGCCAGAGCACCGGCCTGCACAGCCGGAGGGCGCAGGGGCAGGACCTGCCACGCCGACGATGACCGAGAAGCCGACGATGACCGAGAACACGATCCCGTACGCAACCCAGGTCCGAACGGCCGGTGAGGTGGCACGGCTGCTCGCCCGGCGACGGCCGAAGCCCGCCCTCGCCGCGGAGCGCGAGGCCCTGGCCGTGTGGCGCCCCTTCGAGGACGAGCTCCTCGCCTACTGGCTGCTCGGCGCGGACGCCACCCTCGCGGAGGGCGCCGCCCTGCTCGACCGGTACGAGACCCTTGCCGCGGCCCACCCCCTGACCAGCCGGCACCGCGACCCGCGGTCCCACGCGGCCATCCTGCGCCGAGCCCTGGTGGAACGGATCTCGGGTCGCGAACTCCCTCCCCGGCTGGAGGGGTTGGTCCGCCGCACCACGGCGTCGATGGTGGCCGAGCACGGTGCTCCCGGTTCCCCCGCGCACACCCGGCTGCGCCAGGACCAGGCCCGCCGTACGGCCCGGCCCGCGCACCACGAACTGGCCGCGCTGGTGAGCCGCCGTCTGGCCCGGCACGACCCGGATTCCGGACTCTCCGACGTGGACGCTCCCGTCGCCCCGGTCACCGCCGAGGAAGCCCGGGAGACCGGTCTGGCCGTCGGGACCGAGGTGCCCCCGTCCGTGCGCGCCTTGGTCGCCACCGCCCCGCGCGCCCCCGCGGCCGTGCTCGTCCAACGGGGTGTCGCCACCTCGGCGGAGCACCTGGCCGGCCTGGCGGGACCGCTCTTCGGCGCGGAATTCGCCCGGGGGCTCCGTCCGCACGCCGCCGGCGAACCGCCGGACACACCCGAGGTACGGGAATCCGCGCGCGCCGCGCTGCGCCGGCTCGCCGCGTTCGGCCTGGAGTCCTTCCCTGCCGCCGACCCGACTCCCCCGACTCCTCACCGAGCTGGCCGCGCTCGCCGGCCGGGCCGGGCTGTGCGCCCCCTTCGCCCTGCAGCCCTACGCCGACAACTACACCGGGACCACGACCGCGAGCGTCCTCCCCGCCGCACGCGTGAGCGCGGAGCTGCTGCACGGGACTCCGTACGCGCGCTACTACGGCATCGACTTCACGGCCGTGTGGGGGCTGGCCCGGGCGGACGACCGAGAGGGCTTCGAGCGGCTGTGCGCCGAGCGCGCGGGCCTCCCGCGGCCCGGCCGCCGGCCCGAACAGCCGCCGCCCTCCCCCGCCTTGACCAAGGATCCCGCGATGGTCGAGCAGGTCCGGATCCTCACCGCAGGCAATCTCGCGCCGCTGGTGCGGGAGTTCGGAGTCGTCCCGCACGCCGGCTGGGACTCCCTCGCCCGTGCGTCGTTCACCGAGGCGCGCCGACGGGGAGCCACCGCGAAGCGGACGGCCCGCGCCTGGCGGCACCTGCTGTTCCACCTCTCGCAGTGCGACACCGACCGGCGCGCGGCCGTCCTCGACTGGATCGACTCCGAGACCGCCCGTCTGCCGGTCGCCACCGCCGCCCGGCTCGCGCCCCTGATCGCAGACACCCGCAGGGCGACCGCCTAGCCCCGTACGGGAACCACCGCCACCGGGCACAACGCGTGCAGCAGTACCGCGTTGGACACCGAGCCCATCAGCAGGGAGTCGGCCCGCAGGCGGCGGCGGTGGCGGCCCACCACGATGAGGTCGGCCCGCTGGGAGGCCGTGACCAGGCGGCCGGCCGGGTCGCCGGGGGCGACCACCGCTTCGACGGTGACGTCGGGGTAGTGCCTGGTCAGGTACGGCTGGAGGCGCGTGCGCTGGTTCTCGGCGAGTTCCCGGGCCGTTTCGGTGGCCTCGCCGCCGGCCGTGCCCGGCGGGTAGCCGCCGCCGCGCTCCGCGACGAGGGAGCCGACCAGGGTGAGCGAGGACAGCGGGACCAGGTGCGTGGAGACGACCTGGAGCACCGCGCCCCGGCGGCGGGCCTCCGCGAAGGCGAAGTCGACGACGTCCTCGGAGGTCTCGTCGGGTGCCAGGCCCAGGACCACCCTGCCCTGGCCCCCCGGGACTTCCGCTCCGGCACCCTCCGTGACCAGCCGTGCGGTGTGCGGGACGACCACGACCGGGCAGGGCGACCGGGCCGCGCACACCCGGCTGTTGGAGCCGAGCAGCAGGCTGGCGAAGCCGCCGAGTCCGCGCGATCCCATGACCAGGAGCTGCGCCTGGGCCGCCAGTTCGGTCAGGGTCGCGGAGGGGTTTCCGTCGCGGGAGACGTAGGTGACGGGCGGCAGGTCTTCCCGCCCGGACAGCCGCGCCCGTACCGCTTCCAGCACCGGATCGGTGTCCCGGTCGAGCGACGGTACGAGGGCCTCCCCGGGGGCGTGGACGCGCAGGGCCTCCGGCCGTACGTGTGCCACGTGGAGGGCGGCCCCGCGCGTGCGGGCGGTGTCGAGGGCCCAGTCCAGGGTCCTCAGGCTGTGTTCCGAGCCGTCCGCGGCGGCCAGGACGGGGCGGGCGGGGACGGGACCGGCCGAGTTGGTCTGCATGCCTCCACCCTCCGGCCGGGCGGATCCGGCGGGCAGGGGCCGAAGGCCCTACTTCATGCGGTAGTCGACCTTCTCGGCGAGCTTGCCGTCCTTGTAGCAGAAGCGCAGCACCGTGTCGCCGTTCCCGGAGTCGGACAGGTACCAGGAGCACTGGCTGCCGGCGGGCACGGTGGGACCGCCGTCCTTGAGGGCCGAGGTGACGAAGCTTTCGCCGGTCGGCAGCTTCGCCCGTACGTCGGCCTCGGGTTCGCCGACCTTCACGGCCTCGTACACCTTCTGGTCGACGAGGGTCTTGTCGGCCACGTCGATGACTTTGCCGACCCCGAACAGCAGCGCCACCAGCAGTCCGATCCCCAGCACCCCGGCCACCGCACAGCCGATCAGACATCCATTGCGTCGCGCCACGTCGAAACTCCTCGTTCTCCTGCAGTGGGCCGTGATCCACGGCCCTCCGTCGGACGGCTCCCGCCCGTCCTTCGACTCTCGCAAGCGGGGGCGGCCCCCTGCTGTTCTCCAAAGTCTTCGGTCCGCGCAACGATCGTCGTTCGAGGTCGGACCGGGTGCGGCGTGTATACAGGGATGAGAACGATCATTCGGACGAAGCGTGAGGAACCATCGTGAGCCAGAACACCGAGCCTCTGATCGTCGTCGGCGTGGACGGTTCGAACCACTCGAAGCAGGCCCTGCGCTGGGCCGTGGCCCAGGCGAAGGCCATCGGCGGCCGCGTGCACGCCGTGATGAGTTGGGACTGGAACACCAATCCCTTCGGCGTCAGCCCGGCCGCGCAGACCGAGCTGGTGCACGCGGAGGAAGCGGCCCGGCAGAAGCTCGCGGACACCGTGGCGGAGGCGGTCGGTACCTCGCCGGGCGTTCCGGTCTTCCGCCGGGTGGAGCAGGGCGCGCCCGCGCAGGTGCTGGTGGAGGCCTCGAAGGAGGCCGCGATGACGGTCGTCGGCACTCGCGGCTACGGCGGCATCAAGGGCGCGCTGCTGGGCTCGGTGAGCCAGCAGGTGGTGCAGTACGCGGCCAGTACGGTCGTCGTGGTCCGCGAGGACGGCTCCGCCTGAGTCGCGGGGCCCGGGGCCCCGGCCGGCTCAGGACGGTGCGGAGCCCAGGTCCGCCGGGTCGGTGTTGGCCCCGCAGAGCACCACGGCGACCCGCTCACCGAGCGGCCCGGGAGCGGTGCGTACGGCCGCCAGGGCGGTGGCCGCGCCCGCTTCGACCACGATGCGGTGCTCGTCCCAGAGCGCGCGCCGGGCGGCGGTGATCGCCGCGTCCGGGACCAGGACCGATGCGGCGTTCGGTTCCCGCACGGCGGCCAGCGCGTCCGCGGAGACCCGGGTGGCTCCGAGCGAGTCGGAGGCCACCGAGTCCACCGGGACGTCCACCAGCCGGCCGGCTTCCAGGGCCGCGTTCAGGGCCCGGCAGTTCTCCGGTTCGGCCGCGACGACCCGTACGCCGTGTTCCCGTGCGGCGGTCGCGATGCCGGCGAACAGCCCGCCCCCACCGACCGCGACGACGACCGTGTCCAGGCCGGGCAGGGCGGTGCGGATCTCGTCGAGCAGGGTCCCGGCGCCCGCGGCGATGAGCGGGTGGTCGTACGCGTGGCTGCTCAGCGCCCCACTCTCGGCGGCGAACTCCCGGCAGGCGGCGAGCGCTTCGGCGTAGCGGTCGCCGATGAGCCGTACGTCGGCCCCGTACCCGCGCAGCCGCTCCACCTTCACGCGCGGGGCCGTGGCCGGCAGGAACACGGTGGCGGGTACGCCCTCGGCGAGGGCCGCCCAGGCGCAGGCGAGTCCGGCGTTGCCGCCGGAGGCGATGGTGACCCCGGCGTCGGGGAGGGTGCCGGAGGCGCGGTGGGCGGCGAGGAAGTTGCGGGCGCCGCGCGCCTTGAAGGAGCCGGTGTGCTGGAGGTACTCCAGGGCGTACGAGATCCCTCCGCCCGCCGGTATCACCGTGACGGGCCGCACGGCCCCGGCGATCCGGCCTGCGGCGGCGCGCACGGCGGCGTAGTCGAGTGTCGCCGCGTCGAGTGTCGCCGTGTCGAGTGGCATCACGTCGAGTGCCGCCGCGTCGAGCTGCTGTTCCATGGACCCGTACTCCTGTCGTTCGGACATGCGGACATGCGGACATGCGGACATGCGGACATCTCGTCAGGCTCCGGCGGGCCGGTTCGCCTCGATCAGCTGGCGCAGGGCGCCGTAGTACACCTCGTGGTCGGTCAGGGCGGGCAGTACGTCGGCCAGCCCGGCGGAGAGCACGGGGAAGTCGGCGGGGTCCAGGGCTGCCAGCGCCGCGCGCGAGGCGGCGGTGGCGGCGGCCGGGTCCCGGTGGTCGACGAAGGCCGCGCTGCCCAGGGTCAGCAGGTACATCCGCCGGTACGCGGTCATCGCCTCGGCGGGGGTCATCCCGGCGGCCACGCTGTCGGCGAGCGCCGGCTCGACGAGCCGGGCGAGCAGCTGCCGGCCGAGCCAGGGGCGGCCGCCGCGCAGGATCATCAGCCCGGGGTGGTCCGCGAGCAGCCGGTAGAGGGCGGTGAACCGCTGCTCGGTGGCTTCGGCCCAGCCCGCGGCGGCCGGGATCCCGGGCAGCTGGGCGGCGAGGTGCTCGGTGCAGAGGTCGAGCAGGCCGGCGAGGTCGGTGCAGCGGCGCTGGACGGTGGCGTGCGAGACCTCGAGCCGCTCGGCGAGCGCGCGGAAGCTGAGCGCGGCGGGTCCCTGTTCGTCGAGGATCCGCAGGGCGGCGACGGCGATCGCCTCGGGTGTGGCGCGGTCCAGGGCGGCTGATCTTCTCGGCATGAGATACACCGTATCAGCCATCGGCACATACACCGTAAGGAACGACGTACCGTACGGCGTATCAACCCCTTCGTGTGCACTCGACTACACCCATATTGCTGGTCATTGATCAATAACACCCGACTTATGTTGACAGCGGGTAGTCACACCGCTGCACTGAGCCCTCGACAGCCCCCACGTCAAGGAGACTCCGTGCCGCCTCGCCTGCGTGCGTCGCTCCCCTGTCTGACCGCGGCCGCCCTGCTCGCCCTCGCGCTCTGCCCCGCCCCGGCGACGGCCGGGCCCCACGAGCCCGACGCGACTTCTGCCACCCCGCTCGCGCTCACCCCGCCCATGGGCTGGAACAACTGGGCGCACTACATGTGCGACATCGACGAGGCCAAGGTCGTGGCGAACGCGGACGCGCTCGTGGCCACCGGCCTGGCAGCCAAGGGCTACGACACCGTCACCATCGACGACTGCTGGATGACCAAGAGCCGTGACACCGAGGGCAATCTGGTCGTCGACACGGAGAAGTTCCCGCACGGCATGGCCTGGCTCGGTGAGTACCTGCACGCCAGGAAGCTGAAGTTCGGCATCTACCAGGACGCCGGCTCCCTGACCTGCGAGCGCTACCCCGGCAGCGGCTCCCCCGTCGGCGGTGGACCCGACCACTACGCCCGCGACGCCCGCCAGTTCGCCTCCTGGGAGGTGGACTACGTCAAGATGGACGGCTGCAACCTCTGGATCCCCGAGGGCAAGACCAAGGAACAGGCCTACCGGGACGCCTACAACTCCGTCGCCAGGGCGCTGCGCGACAGCGGCCGCGACATGGTGCTGTCCGCTTCGGCACCCGCCTACTTCCAGCAGGGCGAGTGGGGCGGCTCCGACTGGCACAAGGTGATCGACTGGGTCGGGGAGACCGGCCAGCTGTGGCGCGAGGGCCGGGACATCAAGGTCTACAACCCGGCCGCCCCGACCACCTCGCGCTGGAGCTCGGTCATGGGCAACTACGGCTACAACCGCTGGCTCGGCCGGTACGCCGGCCCCGGCAACTGGAACGACCCCGACTTCCTGATCGCGGGGGCCCCCGGACTCAGCCCGGCGGAGAGCCGCAGCCAGGTCGGCCTGTGGGCCATGATGGCCGCGCCGTTCATCCTGTCCTCGCAGGTCTCCGAGCTCACCCCGGACGGGCTCGCCGCCCTCGGCAACACCGATCTGATCGCACTGGACCAGGACCCGATGGGCGTCCAGGGCACGGTGGTGTCCTCGAACGCCACCTTCGACATCCTGGTGCGGCCGCTGGCGAACGGGGACCGCGCGGTCGCCGTGCTCAACCGGTCCGCCGCCGCCCGCGACATCCGCGTACCGCTCGACGAGCTCGGGCTGGGACCGGGCTCGTGCACCGTCGACGCGAAGAACCTGTGGACCGGTGAGACCCGCGAGGTGGCCGACACCCTGACCGGAACGCTGGCCGCGCACGACACCGGTGTCTGGCGGCTCACCCCGCGCACCGGCTGCGGCGAGGCCGTGCCCACCGGGCAGATCGCCGGCCGCGGCTCCGGCACGAGCGCCGCCTGCACCGACGGGGCGAACACCACCGGCGTCGGCGCCGTCGTGATGGCCGCCTGTACGGGAGCACCCGACCAGCGCTGGACCCTGGGCCGGTACGGCAGCCTGCGCCTGGCCGGCGCCTGCCTGTCGGCGGGCGAGGAGGGCCTCGTGGAGCTGGCCGACTGCTCGGGCGACCAGCGGCGCCGCCAGTCGGGTCAGAGCTGGACGCCCCGCCGTGACGGGGCCCTGGTCGAGGACGCGAGCGGGCTCTGCCTGACGGCTCCGGCGCCCGCGGCGGTCCCCGTCGAACCGGGCACCCCCGCCGAGCGGCTGCGGCTGACGCCCTGCGGCGACCACCAGGTCGACCAGGCGTGGGCCCTGCCGGTCTGACGGCCCGCCCCATGGGGAAGCCGACGAGGCATCAGACGAGGAAGCACCCACCCACCGAGCCGAGCGGGCCGGCCGCAGCGCCTGAGCCGGCCGAGACGAGGACGACGCGCATGCCGGTCCCCATCCCACGCCACGGCCGGGTCCGGCGGGCGCGCCGCCGGGTCACCCTGGCCGCGCTGCCCGCGGTCCTGCTCACCCTGGCGGTCGCCGGGGCCGCCCCCGGCGCGACGGATCCCGCGGCGGGGGCCACGGCTCCCGCCGCCCGGAACCCCGCCCGGCCCGGCGCGGGACACATCGCGACGCCGCCCGCGACGCCGTCCGCGACGTCTCCCGCGCCCCGGCCGCGGGCCTTCGACGCCGGACCCGCGCGGGCCTCCCTGCAGCGGCTGCTGCCGCGCCACGCCGGGCAGTTCACGCTGGTGCCCGACCCCGGAGCCGGGCCCGACACCTTCACCGTGTCCGGCACGGCCGGTGCGATCACCGTCCGGGGTTCCACCGGCGCCACCCTGCTCACCGGGGTCGGCTGGTACCTCCAGCACGTCGCCGGAGCGGACATCGGCTGGCCCGGCGACAGCATCGGCGTGCTGCCCGCAGAGCTGCCGGCGGTGCCCTCCCCGGTCACCCGCAGCGCGCGGGTGGCGCACCGGTACGCGCTCAACGACACCGACGACGGGTACTCCGGTCCGTACCGCACCTTCGAGGAGCACCAGCGCCAGGTCGACCTGATGGCGCTGCACGGCATCAACGAGGTGTTCGTGCAGATCGGCGCCGAGTACCCGTACTACCGGGCGCTCCAGCAGTTCGGTTACACCGCCGAGGAGATGCGGGAGTGGATCCCGGGGCCCGGTCACCAGAGCTGGTGGCTGCTGCAGAACCTGAGCGGCTTCGGCGGTCCGGTGTCCGAGGAACTGATGCGCGGGCGGGCCACGTTGGGCGGCAGGATCGCCGAACAGCTGCGCGGCCTCGGCATGACCCCGGTCCTGCCGGGCTACTTCGGGACGGTGCCGCCGTCCTTCGCCGGGCGCAATCCGGGCGCGGTGACGGTTCCGCAGGGCGACTGGGCGGGCTTCGACCGGCCCGACTGGCTGGACCCGGTCTCGCCTCCCTTCGCCCGGCTGGCCGCCGCGTACTACGCCGAGCAGCGCGCGGTGTTCGGGGACAGCACGATGTACCGGATGAGCCCGCTGCACGAGGGCGGGCAGACCGGTTCGGTGGACGTGAAGGCGGCCGCCGGGGCGGTGCAGCAGGCCCTGTGGGCGGCGCACCCGGGAGCACTGTGGGCGGTGCTGGGCTGGCAGGACGATCCGACCAAGGAGCTGCTGGCCGGGGTGGACACCTCGAAGCTGCTGATCCTGGACGGGCTCTCCGACCGGTACAACAGGCTGGACCGCGAAACCCGTTGGGCCGGTACCTCGTACGCCATCGGCTCGATCTACAACTTCGGCGGGCACACGACGATCGGCGCCAACACCTCGGTGTGGATCGACCGCTTCCAGGCCTGGAGCGCGAAGCCCGACAGCGCGCTCACCGGCATCGCCTACCTGCCCGAGGCCACCGGGACCAACCCGGCGGCCTTCGACCTCTTCACCGACCTGGCGTGGGAGCCCGGCCCCATCGACCAGCGCAAGTGGTTCGCGGACTTCGCAGGCCGCCGGTACGGGGCCCCGGACGCCGCGGCCGCCGCGGCCTGGGAGGAGCTGCGCAAGGGCCCGTACAGCACCTCCTCGGGGCTGTGGTCGGAGTCCCAGGACAGCCTGTTCACCGCCCGGCCGAGCCTGACGGCGGTGGGATCGGCCTACTGGAGCCCCAAGGCGATGCGGTATCCGGCCGGTTCGGTACGCCGCGCCCTCGACCACCTGCTCAAGGTGGACGCCCGGCTGCGCGGATCCAGCGCCTACCGCTTCGACCTGGTGGACACCACCCGGCAGGCCCTCGCCAACCACTCGCGGGTTCTGCTGCCCAAGATCAAGGCGGCCTACGAAGCCAAGGACCTGGCCCTGTTCCGGGAGCTGACCGCCGACTGGGCCTACCGGGAGAAGCAGTTGGACGCGCTCGTCGGCTCCGATCCGAACTTCCTGCTCGGCTCCTGGCTTTCGGCGGCCCGCTCGCACGGCGCCGACGAGGCCGAGCGGGACCGGTACGAGTACGACGCCCGCTCGATCCTCAGCGTGTGGGGGAGGCAGAGCACCAGCGAGGGCGGCTTCCTGCACGACTACGCGAACCGTGAATGGAGCGGCCTGATCAGCGAGTTGTACGCCCGGCGCTGGTCCTCCTACTTCGCCTCGCTGGAGGAGGCCCTCGTGCAGCGCGCCGCGCCGAGGGCGATCGACTGGCACGCCTTCGAGGACGACTGGGCCCGGCTCACCACCCGCCACCCGGCGCGGCCGAGCGGTGACCCGTACGTCTTGGCGAGCGGTATCGCCGCCACCCTTCCCGAGGTCAACTGACCTACACCACAAGGTGCGTGGAGATCTCCCGATGAAGCACCGCTCACCCCCGGGCGGGATGCTCCCCACCCGCCCGGGGGACAACCGGGGCGATCGGCCGCCGCTCAAGCGGGGCACCGGGTTCACTGAAGGAAACTGACGGGAACGGATCAGGGGCGGTCGCGGAAACATCATCCGACGGCCGCCCTTTCCGACGCCGCCATCGCCGGAAGGACGCCCGCCATGTCCGAGACCGACCCGCACCGCACCCCATCGACGCTGGAGCTGCTGACGCTCCTCACCGGCGGGGGCACCGCGCCCGCCGGTATGCCCGCCGGTCTGCCCGCCTCCGGCCGGTTACGGCCGTCCGCCGACCGGGAGCTGCAGTTGCGCCGCCGCTCCGATCTGCGGGCACGGCTCACCGACGGGATCGTGGAACTGCGCAAGCGCCGGCCGTGGAGCGGGCCGGTCACCCGCTCACCCGAGGCGCGGACCCCCGGCGCCGAGGCACCCTGGTAGCTGGGGGGCACATCCCACCGAGCGGGGCGGGCGGTGACTCCGCATGATCCGTACGAAAGCGGGGCGGGCCGGCCCCGCACGGCCGGGCCGGGCCGCGCTCGGCGCCGTCAGCGGACTGCTCGCCGCCTTCGCCGGGCTCGCGCTGGCCCAGCTGGCCGCGGCGGCCGTACGCCCCGAGGCCGCCCCGGTCACCGCCGTCGGCGGGGCCGTGGTCGACGCGACCCCCGCCGCCGTCGAGCAATGGGCGATCCGCCAGTTCGGCACGGCCGACAAGCTGGTCCTGACCCTGGGCATCGGCGCCGTGCTGGCCGCGGTGGCGATCGTGGCCGGACTGCTCGCCGTACGCCGCCCGGCCGCGGGCACGGCGCTCGCCGCCGCCACCGGCTTGCTCGGCGCGCTGGCCGCACTCGGCCGGCCGGAGGCCGCCCCGCAGGACGCGCTGCCCTCGCTGGTGGGCGGACTCGCGGCCGCCGGAGTGCTGTACCTGCTGGTCAGGGCGATCCCCCGGCCCCACCCGCGGTCCTCGGGAGCCGGCCCGCCCACCGCCATGGACCGGCGCGGCTTCGGCCGCCTCGCCCTCGCCACCCTGGCCCTCTCGGCCGGGGCCGGGTACGCCGGGCGACGGCTCGGCGCCTTCGGGGACGCGGGAGCCACGGCCTCGCGGGCCGGACTCGTCCTTCCGCGGCCCGCCGTGCCGGCCCCGCCCGTACCGGCCGGGTCGGACCTGCGGATCCCCGGGACCACGCCCTTCATCACCCCCAACCGGGCGTTCTACCGGGTGGACACCGCGCTGGTCGTCCCGCGCGTGGACGCGGACACCTGGCGGCTGCGCGTCCACGGGGACGGGGTTTCCAGGCCCCTCGACCTCGGCCTGCACGACCTGCTGGCCCGCCCCCTGGTCGAACACGACGCCACCCTCACCTGCGTGTCGAACGAGGTCGGCGGCCCGTACGCGGGCAATGCCCGCTGGCTCGGCGTGCGGCTCGCCGATCTGCTCCGCGAAGCGGGGGTGCGACCGCCGTCGCAGGGCGGCCGGGCCGACCAGCTCGTGGCGCGCTCGGTGGACGGGATGACCCTCGGCACCCCCGTCGAGGCCGTGATGGACGGCCGCGAGGCGCTGCTGGCCGTGGGCATGAACGGCGAGCCGCTCCCCTTCCGGCACGGCTTCCCCGTCCGGATGATCGTGCCCGGCCTGTACGGGTACGTCTCCGCGTGCAAGTGGCTGCGCGAGCTGCGGCTGACCACCTTCGCCGCGTACGACGCGTACTGGGTGCGCCGTTCCTGGGCGCAGCAGGCTCCGGTCAAGACCCAGTCGCGCATCGACACCCCGCGCCCCTTCGCCGAGGTCGCGGCGGGCCGGGTGGCCGTCGCCGGGGTGGCGTGGGCGCAGCACCGGGGCATCGCGCGGGTCGAGGTACGGGTGGACGCGGGCCCGTGGCGGGAGGCCCGGCTCGGGGCGGCGGACGGGGACGACACCTGGCGCCAGTGGGTGTGGCCCTGGGAGGCGGCTCCTGGCGGGCACACCCTGGAGGTCCGCGCCACGGACCGCACCGGCGCCGTACAGACGGGGGATCGCACCGGAACCCTCCCCGACGGGGCCACCGGCCGGCACGCGGTGACGGTCCGGGTCCGGGGCTAGGGGGTGTCTTGCCGATCAGGCCGGGCGTCAGGCCTGGGTCGTCCGGTGTCCTGCCGATCGGGCCCGTTCAGCAGGCGACGGCCGGACCCTCGGTGTGCGGGCCCTCGGCCGGGCAGACCATGGCGGCCGGGCCGGCCAGGGCGCGGGCCTCGTGGAGCAGGTCGGGCGGGGTGGCGGCGCTGAGGGTCCAGACCACGACGGCGCCGGCGCCGCCCGCGGGCGGCTCCGGGACGGCCGCGAAGCGGTCCCTCAGTTCGGCCTCGGCGGTCTGCGGGTACGGGAGGTGCAGCGTCTCGTAGCGCACCGGGGCGGTGTCCACCGGGAGGATCCGGATCCGGCGGCGTTCGCGACCCGGGTCGCGGCTCGGGTCCGGGTCCGCGGCGGGTCCTTCGATCAGGAGCTCGGTGAAACCGCGGCCGCCCGACTCTGCGGGGCCGCGGGCGTGCGTGTTGCCCGGGTAGGCGGCGAAGGCGCCGGCGCCGGGGACCAGCCGGTGGTGGACGTGGCCCAGCGCCCAGTAGTCGTATCCGGCGCGGGCCAGCGTCCGCGGGTCTGCCGGTGCGCAGATCCTGCGGCTCCAGGCTCCGTGCAGGCTGGTGTGCAGCAGCCCTATGTTGACGGCGCCGGGTATCGCGCGGGGGAAGCCGGCCGCGAGGTCGCGGCGCTCGTCGGGCACCGCCACCGACTGGCCGTGGACGGTGATGCCGAGGTCGGGCCAGGTCACCGACTCGGGGGCGTCGGCGCCGAGCCAGCGCACCGAGGGCGGGAGGTTCAGTTTGTGCGGCAGCGGGGTCTCGGCGTCGTGGTTGCCCGAGACCACCACCGTGCGCAGGCCCGCCTCGTGGAAGGCGCCGAGCGCGTCCTGGCAGGCGGCCAGCGCGCGGGCGTCGGTGTGGCGGCGGTCGAAGACGTCCCCGGCGACGAGCACCGCGTCGTAGCCGCCCCCGGCGATGCGGTGCACGGCCGCGCTCAGGGCCTCGTACGGGGCTTCGCGCCGGTCTATCGCGGGCGCCCCGGGGTAGTCGGCAAGGCCTCGCAGGGCGGAGCCTATGTGCAGGTCGGCCAGGTGGGCCACGCGTATCGGCGCGGGCGCGGAGGTGTTCACCGGCCGAGGATGAGCTCGGTCTTGAAGGCGTCCCGCTCCAGCAGCCAGCCCTCGGCGCGGAGCTTGCCCATCAGGTCGGAGCGCAGCTCGACCGCTTCGCGCAGGGTGCGTCCCTTGGCGGTGATCTCTGCGAACCAGGCCAGCTCGCCGGAGGCGGTCCGCAGCCGGCTGACTTGCGTCTCCATCGCGTGATCGAGCATCCGGCCAGGATAGTTGGCCTGTCTTACGGGACCGTGGAGCCGGGATGAAGCGGCGACCGACTCAGCCCAACCGGCAGGTTTCGCGCCCCACTTGGCGAGCTTCCCGGGGAGGCGGTCCAGGACGAGGGCGCGGGAGGCGTCGAGTCCGGGCAGTTCGCCGGGTGCCAGTCCCGGGACCGGCCGGCACTTCTTGTTGGTGAAGTCGAGGGTGGCGCGGGTGTGGCTGAGGTTGACCTGGACGGTGTAATTGCCGTCGCCCGCGCAGAAGTTGTGTCCGGACGCGCGGTCCATCACGCGCCGCACGGCGGCCGGGTCCGTACCGTCGCCCTCGATGTCGAAGCGGGCCTTGTAGGCGAGGCGGACCCGGTTCTCGTCGTCGTGGCGCCGGATTCGGACGATCCAGCCCTGCCCGCCCAGGCTGCGCCCGGCGTCGTCGACGTACTGGGCGACCTCCGAGCGGCCGGGCGCGCCGAGCGACAGCGCGGCGGCCGCGGCGGCCGTGGGCAGGCCGTCGGCGTCGAGCACCCGCTCCGGGTCGACGAGCAGTTTGACCTGGTAGCCCGCGCGCGAGGGCGCCACCGGCGACATCCCGGCCCGCACTCCGGAACGAATCCGGCGACTCGTCACTTTCTGCGTCTTCTGCAGTTTCCGCATATCCCCGTCGATCATGCCTCATACGACACCAGCACGCCCGAAAGCCCCGGAACCGCGCAGGTGAACAGGCGGTGAATCTACCCCAGGACGAAGGTCCCGACCTGCGAGGTCTCCCGACCCCCCGGTTCGGGATCTTCGCCGTTCGTTCACGCCAGATAAGGATCGTAGATTGTGAATGCATTCACAAGACTGGCAACGGACAAAGGTGCACGTCATGGCCACTCTGCTCGCCCCTTCTCGCAAGATCACCGCCACCGGCCCGGCCGCCGGGGCCACCGGAGGTGAGAGCGGTCCCACACTCGCCCTGCCGGCCCGCATCGCCCTCGCCGCCCTCCGCGTCCTGGTCGCCTGGACCTTCATCTGACCCTTCCTGGACAAGCTGTTCGGGCTCGGATTCAGCACCCCGTCCGCCAAGTCCGTCATCAACGGGGGCTCGCCGACCGAAGGGTTCCTACTGCACGGGACGAAGGGCCCCTTCGCGCACACCTTCGACTCGGTAGCCGGCGCCGGCTGGCTTGACCTGATCTTCATGACGGGCCTGCTCGGCATCGGCCTGGCGTTCCTGCTCGGCATCGGCACGCGGATCGCCGCCGTGTCCTGCGCGATGATGATGGGCTTCATGTGGCTCGTCACGATGCTGCCCGCGACCAACCCCCTCACCGACGACCACTGGATCCTCGCGGTGGCCGGCGCGGTCGTGGCCACGACCGCCGCGGGCAACCACTTCGGGCTCGGCCGGGCCTGGCGCCGGACCGCGCTCGTCCGCCGGTACCGCTTCCTGATCTGAGACCGGCGCCCCGCGCCCGGCACCCACCTCCCCGGGTCCGACACGTTGCGCACCGCCCGCTCCCCCGGGCGGTGCGCATCGTAGATTTGGCGTATTGTCCGGAATTCTCCATCATTCCGTCGTACGTCAGGAGCCGGCGCAGTGGAGCTGACCAGTACGTCGTTCCTCGTCACGCTGATCGTCGTGACCGCGCTCGCGATGCTCGCCGCGCTGCTCCTGTGGAACCGGATCCCCGGGCCCGGCTGGGTGCGCTGGCCGGCCCGGCTGCTGATGATCGGCCTGTGTCAGCTCACCGCCATCTGCGTGGTGGCCACCTGGATCAACGGGAGCTACGGCCTCTACTCCTCCTGGGACGACCTGCTGGGCACCGACACCGGGCAGAACGACTCCGCCATGACCGGGCCGCCGCTGGGGCGGGCCAAGTTCACTCCCAGCGGCGACGGCACCCGCACCGCCTTCTTCCGCGGCTCCCACTCGAAGCTCGCCGGCCAGGTCATCGTGTGGACTCCCCCGGAGTACGACGCGCCGGGCGCCGACAAGACCCGGTTCCCCGTGCTGATGCTGCTGCACGGCTACCCGGGCACGCCCCGCTCCTGGATCGACATCGGCGACATGCCCGGCGCGCTGGAGCAGCTCGTCCAGCTCGGCGCGGCGCACCCCTTCATCCTGGTGATCCCCGACCTGTACCCCGGCGGCGTGAACACCGACTGCACGGACACCCCGCAGCGGAAGGTGGCGAGCTGGCTCGCGGAGGACGTGCCGGATCTGGTCGCCAGGAACTTCCGCACGCTCCCCGAGCCCAAGGGCTGGGGCCTGATGGGCATTTCCACGGGGGCCTTCTGCGCGGCCAAGCTGCCGCTGCAGTACCCGAAGGCGTTCCGGGCGGGCGCCGCCCTGGACCCGGATCCGCTGACCGGCGATCCGGAGGTGCTGTCGGATCCCGTGCTGCGCGAACGCAACAGCCCCATGTGGCTGGTCCAGCACGCAAAGAACACGGACGTCGGGCTGTTCCTGGCCACGTCCGCGCAGGACAAGGACAGCCCGCCGCAGCAGCTGACCGACTTCACCAAGGCGGCCCAGAACTCCGGGGTCCGGATCAAGACCCTGGTCCGCCCGCAGGGCGGGCACAACTTCCAGACCTGGATCGCGATGTACCCCGACGCCCTGGGTTGGCTGAGCACGGAGATCTCACCGCCGGGCGAGGCCCCGTAGGCGGACCGGAAGCGACTCCACGCTGTTGCCTATGAAGCTGCGCTGGTGCGGGAGTTCCGCTTCGGGGACGGCCAGGTCCAGGTCCGGGAAACGGGTGAAGAGGGCATCCAGGGCGATGGTGGCTTCCATCCGGGCGAGCGGGGCCCCGACGCAGTAGTGGGCGCCGTGCCCGAAGGAGAGGTGGCGGGCCACGGTGGGGCGGGTCAGGTCGAAGCGGTCGGCGTCCGGGCCGTGGAAGGCCTCGTCGCGGCCGGCCGCCGTGTAGCCGGCGAGGACCGGGGTGCCCTGCGGGATCAGGGTCCCGTCGATGGTCAGATCGCGGGTCGGGTAGCGGAACGGGAACCAGCTGACCGGGCCGTCGAAGCGCAGGGTCTCGTCGACGACGTCGGACCAGGTGGCCTTTCCTTCCAGGACCAGCGCTAGCTGGTCGCGGTGGGTGCACAGGGCGCGGACGGCATTGCTGATCAGGTTGAGCGTGGTCTCGTGGCCCGCGACCAGCATCAGCCGCATGGTGCCGGTGAGTTCGGCCTCGCTGAGCCGGTCGCCGTCGCCGTCGCGGGCGGCGATCAGCGCGCTCGTCAGGTCCTCGCCGGGATCGGCCCGGCGGGCGGCGGCGATGGCCCCGATCAGCTCGACGAGCTCGCGCACGGCCGCCATGACCTCGGCCGGGGTGGAGTCCGTGGCCACGATGACGGTGTTGGACAGCTCGTGCAGCCGCCCCCGGTGTTCGGGGTTCACGCCGAGGAGCTCGCAGATCACGCTCATCGGGAGCGGGAGCGCGACGTGCGTGCGCAGGTCCGCCACCCCGTCGGGGGACTCCTGTGCCGCCCGGTCCAGGTCGTCCAGCAGGCCGGCCGTCAGTTCCTCGATCCGGGGGCGCAGCCGCTCCACCTGGCGGGCGGTGAAGGCGTTGCCCACCAGGGAGCGCAGCCGGCGGTGGTCGGCGTCGTCGGCGGTGTGCATGCCCTGGGCGTTGGCGAAGACGCGCAGCGGCCAGTCCGGGGCGATGGTGCCGTCGTGCAGGGCGGGGAAGTGCCGGGCGGCCTTGGCCACATCGGGGTGGCCCAGGAACTCCTTCAACGCCTCGTGACCGAGGACGACCGCGCCGGGCACACCACCGGGAAGCACCACCTCGGTCACGGCGCCGCGGGCGAGCAGTCTGGCGTTGAGGGCGTGCGGGCAGCCGCCGGCGGGGTCGATGACATGCGGGGGTACGGGCGTGGACGGGGGCGTGGGCGGGCGCGTGGGCGTCGGCTCGGGTGCCTGCGCGGTGGGATCGGTGGACAAGCCTGTCTCCTGACCATACGAAAGGATCTCGGCCAACAGTGCGTCCTCGGGGGCCGGTTGTTCAAGGCCGCACCCGCATCGAAGCGGCGATCCGCAGGCGCGCCGCACCGTGCCCGCCGCACGCGGGCGTCGTAGGGTCGCGGTCATGGTGGAGGAAGTGCAGCGGACTCTCGAAGGCAAGGTGGCCCTGGTGGCCGGGGCGACCCGGGGCGCGGGCAGGGGCATCGCGGTCGAGCTGGGGGCGCGGGGCGCGACCGTGTACGTGAGCGGGCGCAGCACGCGGGGCAGGCGCTCGGAGTACGACCGGCCCGAGACGATCGAGGAGACGGCCGAGCTGGTCACGGCGGCGGGCGGCCAGGGCATCGCGGTGGTCGCGGACCACCTGGTACCCGAACAGGTCGAGGCCCTGGTCGGGCGGATCGACGCCGAGCAGGGCCGGCTCGACGTGCTGGTGAACGACATCTGGGGCGGCGAGCGGCTCTTCGAGTGGGAGAGCACGGTCTGGGAGCACGACCTGGACAAGGGGCTGCGGCTGCTGCGACTGGCCGTGGAGACCCACGCGGTGACCAGCCACTACGCGCTCCCGCTGCTGCTGCGCGAGCCGGGCGGGCTGGTGGTGGAGATGACGGACGGCACGGCGGAGTACAACGCGAGTCGCTACCGGGTCTCCTTCTTCTACGACATCGCCAAGTCGGCGGTGCTGCGCATGGCGTTCGCACTCGGACACGAGGTGGGCCCGCGCGGGGCGACGGCGGTGGCGCTCACCCCGGGCTGGCTCCGGTCGGAGATGATGCTCGACAACTTCGGTGTCACCGAGGCGAATTGGCGCGACGCATTGAAGACGGTCCCGCACTTCGGCATCTCGGAGACCCCGTTCTACGTCGGCCGCGCGGTCGCGGCCCTGGCCGCCGACCCGGAACTGCCCCGCTGGAACGGGCAGTCGCTCTCCAGCGGGCAGCTCGCTCAGGTCTACGGCTTCACGGACGTGGACGGCAGCCGGCCGGACGCCTGGCGGTACATGGTCGAGGTGCAGGACCCGGACCTCCCGGCGGACCCCACCGGCTACCGGTAGGGCGGGCCTTTCGGATGAGGCCTGGCCGGTCCAGGTCCGCGGCGAGTGCGAACGGCTGCGCTCCGAGGGTGTCCCGATCGTCATGGAGCCTCGCGTGGAGCCCTGGGGCGGGCGGGTGTTCCTGGTGTCCGACCCCAACGGTGTGATCATCGAGCTGGTCGACTGGGTGGAAACCGCGCCCGAGACGGCCACCTACGCCACCGGCCCCGACGCCACCACCGCCTAGGACAGGAACACGCTCCCGTGACCCCACCCCGCCTGGTCCCCCTGCTGGCCCAGTTCGACTTCGCCCGCGCCCGCCTCTCCGGCCGTATGGCCGGCCCCGTCATGGACAGCGGCGACGGGACGGACACCGCGGTCGGCCCCATGACGGACGAGGAGTACCTCTGGGAGCCGGTCCCGGACTGCTGGTCGGTGCGCCGCCGCACGGACGGGCCCGGGGCGCGGGCGACCGTACTGGCCGGTGCGGGCGACTGGGGGCGGGATGCCGCGGCCTATCCGCATCCCTGGCCGCCGCCGTTCACCACGATCGCGTGGCGGCTGAGCCACCTCACCGAGATGCTCGCCCTGCGCGCCGACCACACCGCCGGGAGCCGCGGGCTGACCCGGGCCGACCAACGCGTCGAGGGCGGGGCGGCGGCGGCCGTCGCAGGCTTCGACTCCGCCGCGGCGGCCTGGCGCGGTGCGCTGCTGAGCGTCGACGAGGCCGCCCTGGACACCGTGGGGTACTGCACCTACCCGCACGGCAGCGACGCGGAGGAGCCGTTCGTCGACATCGCCTGGTGGGTCAACCAGGAACTGCTGCACCACGGGGCCGAGATCGCGCTGATCCGCGATCTGTACCGGGCGCGGGGGCGCTGACACAGAGCCCCCGCGCCGCGGATGGGTCAGCCCGCGGCGATCCCGGGGCCGCCGTCGGCGAGCGGGGCGAAGAAGCGGGCCACGTACTGCTCGGTGACCTCGCCGAGGGTGGCCGGGGACCAGTGCGGGGTGCGGTCCTTGTCGACGACCTGCGCCCGGATGCCCTCCACCAGGTCGGGCGAGGTCAACGCATTGCAGGAGACCCGGAACTCCTGTTCCAGCACCGGCTCCAGGGCGCCGAGCGCGGCGGCCCGGCGCACGGCCTCCAGGGTCACCTTCAGGGCGGTCGGGGACTTGGCGAGGATCGTCTCGGCGGCCTGCTTGGCCTCCGGGTCCCCGTAGCCGAGCAGCCGGTCCACGATCTCCTCGACGGTGGCGGCGGCGTAGCAGTGGTCGATCCAGCCCCGCGCCTCGGCCAGCACCCCCGGCTCGGGCTCGGCGGCGTACCGCCCGAGCACCTCCCCGGCCGGGGCCCCGGCGAGCTCGGCGGTCAGCGCCGGCAGCCGGTCGGCGGGTACGAAGTGGTCGGCGAGCCCGCACAGCAGCGCGTCGGCGGCGCCCACCGCGGAGCCGGTGAGGGCGAGATGGGTGCCGAGCAGGCCGGGGGCGCGGGCCAGCAGGTGCGTGCCGCCGACGTCCGGGACGAACCCGATGCCGGTTTCGGGCATGGCGACGCGGGAGCGCTCGGTGACCACGCGGACGCCGCCGTGGGCGGACACGCCGACTCCGCCGCCCATCACGATCCCGTCCATGAGGGCCACGTAGGGCTTGGGGTAGCGGGCGATGTACGCGTTGAGCCGGTACTCGTCGCGCCAGAACGCGGCCGAGGCCCGCGTCCCGGCCTTGGCGTCGTCGTGGATGGCCCGGATGTCCCCGCCTGCGCACAGCCCCCGCTCGCCCGCCCCGCGGATGAGCACCTGCTCCACGCCCGGATCCCGCTCCCAGCCGGTCAGGGCCTCGGTGATGCCGAGCACCATGGGATGGGTGAGGGCGTTGAGGGCCCTGGGGCGGTTGAGGGTGATCACCCCGGTACGGCCTTCGACGGCGCACAGGACGGTGTCGGGGGTGTCGGCCATGGCTACGGTGTCGGCTTCGCTCTTCACGCCGTCCAGTATGGACGGCGCGTAGTCTGGTCCGTTATGGGAAAGATCATCCTGATGTCGCAGGTCTCCCTCGACGGCTACTACGAGGGTCCGGAGCGGCAGCTCGACTGGGGCCGCGTCGACGAAGAGCTGCACCAGCACATGAACGACGAAGTCCGGTCGGCCGGCGGCATGCTGATGGGCCGGGTCACCTACGAGCAGATGGCCGCCTACTGGCCCACCGCCGGCGCCGATCCGGCCGCGACCGCGGCGGAGAGGGACTTCGCGGGCATCTGGCGCTCCGCGCGGAAGTACGTGTACTCGCGCACCCTGGCCGCCGAGCAGGCCGACCCGAAGGCCACCGTGCTGCGGGAGGTCGTACCGGAGGAGGTAGCGGCCCTCAAGGCCGCCCCGGGCGGTGACCTGACCCTGAGCGGGGCGGACCTCGCCGCCTCGTTCCTGCGCCACGGCCTGGTGGACGAGTACCGGATCTACGTGCACCCCGTACGCATCGGCCGCGGCCACCCCCTCTTCCCGCCCTCCGACGGCCTGGTCCCGCTCCGGCTGGAGGAGACCCGCACCTTCGGCACCGGGGTCGTGCTGCTTCGGTACGCCCCAGCCTGATCGGGCTCTTGCCCCGCGGGGGGCGAGGCGGACTTCGGCCGTGAACCACCAGGGGCTGGCGCCTTCGTCGTCGAGGAAGGTGCCGGTTGCACCGCCGGCGGTGATCTCCGGCGGGCTTGCCCGCCCCGGGGATGCCGGCGTTGTCGACCAGGACGTCGAGGGAACCGTGCTCGCGGGAGATGTGTGCGGCGTCGGCGCGGGCGCCGCGCCCGGCGATCCGCTCCTCGACCACCGGGATCAGGCGGCGCGGCGCCTCGCCGGCAGCCAGGGCGGTCAGGGGCGGTAGACCTTGCCGGGTTCCGGGTGGGCGGGCGCGAGGAGTTGGGAGACGGTCACGAAGGTGTACCCGCGGTCGCGGAGTTCGCTGACGATGCCGGGGACGGCGGGGATGGTTCCGGAGTAGCGCTCGTGGAGCAGGATGATCCCGTCCCGCTTGGTCTGGTCGAGGACGCGCTGCTTGATGAGTCCGCTGTCGGTGGTCGCGTAGTCCTTCGCGGTGACGCTCCACAGGATCTGGGCCAGGCCGAGTTCCTTCATCACCTTCTTCACCTCGTCATTGGTGGCGCCGCCCGGAGGGCGCATGAGGGTGGGCGCACGGCCCGTCGCCTTCTCTATGTCCTGCTGAACCGGCTCCATTTCGGCACGTATTTCGTCAGGAGTGAGTTCGGTGAGGTTCTCGTGCGACCACGTGTGGTTCGCTATCTCGTGGCCTTCGTCGGCCATGCGGCGCACGATATCGGGGTAGGTGTCGGTATGGCCTTTTCCTTGGAGGAAGAAGGTGGCCGGGACTCCTTCCCGTTTCAGGAAATCGAGCAGGTGGGGTGTCGGCTCGCTCGGGCCGCCGTCGAAGGTGAGGGCCACGCACTTGGCGACGTTGCAGTCCACCGGGCCGGATGTGTGTCCTGAACTGGGCTTGTCGAGCGAGCGGACCGCCTCCGCGCGGATGGCCGCCGGTGAGACGACCCCGTTCAGGGTGGAGCAGCCGGTGAGAGTCGTCACCAGTAGCGCGGCCGCGGCCATGACCATTCGCCGGGAGGAAGTGTGGCGCATACGGCGCTTGCACGAGCTATTCATGTGGTGAAATCCCGAATTGGTCATAGGAGATGGATCGGTGGACACCCATGCAGTGAACAATGCCCGCATGAAGAAACGGCGCAGGTGACCTCTCGCGGTGGAATGGTGTCGGCATCCCGGCAGATCCAGCGGTCGAAGCAGCATGCACAGAGGCGCCTTGATGAACCCTTAGGGCGCCTGAAGACTGCTACTTCAGGTAGGTGCCGAAGAACGCGGTCGCGTAGCGGATCGCGGTCTCGCGTTGCTCCGCGGGCCCCAGCTGCCGGGGGGTACCCGTTCCGTTCGTGCTCTCGCACCGCCCTCCGGGACGATTGCGCTTCTCGACGGCGACATCGTCCGTCGCGAAGGCCGGCCCGGTGCCGGGGGTCCAGACCGTGTTGAAGAAGTTGTGGTTGCCGCCGGGCACGTCGTGGTGTTCGACGTTCGGGTTCCCGGCGGCCATCGCGACGGGGACCTTGCTGTCCTCCCGCATGGCGTCGCAGGTTCCCGCGACCAGCGAGAGGGGAACGCGGGTGATGCGTTCCTTGCCGGCGTGGATGCCGTTCATGGCGGGCGCGAAGGCGAGTGCGCCCCGGAGGGTCACGCCGGGCGGGAGTTCGTGGCTGTCCAGCGCCTGGGCGAGGACGCCTCCGCCGCCGCGCGAGTGCCCGAGCGTGCCGACCCGGTCCAGGTCCACATGACCGGTGAACCGGCTGAGCGCCCGCAGCGGGCCTTCCCCGGTGGAGAGTTGCTTCCACATCTCCAGGTGCTTGTCCAGCAGGGCCGCACGCGCGGTGTGACCCTGGTTCTTCTCCTGGGCCTGGATGCCGTTGGCCGCGACCGACACCACGATGTAGCCCTTCTCGGCCAGTGCCTCGGCGAGGTAGGAGTACCCCAGGTGGTTGTCGACCGGCTTGGCTCCCCCGGCGCACGGCCAGCCCTGCCCGCGGACCGGCTTGTCACCCGCGGCGCAGGTGTCGCCCCAGCCGTGCAGCATCATCACCAGGGGGTGCTTCCCCCCGCCCAGCTCGCGCGGGTAGGTGGCGGCGGCCTTCAGCTCCGTACGCTTGCCGTCCAGGCCTGGAGCCGCGTAGGCGGTGTCACCGAAGTCGTACGTGAGCTGGGCAGAACGGGCCGTGCCGTCCTGCGTGGATATCCGGGCCGAGCCGACGACCTCGGGCCGAGAGCTGCCGCAGGCGGTCCCCAGAGTGACCGCGGCGACGGCCGTCACGGGGAGGATGCAGCGGCGCAGGGAGCGGGGGAGCATACGCATCGGCAAGCAGGCCCTTTCGGGGCACGGATCTCAGGCTGGGACGGCCGCTCGGATCCGTGGGTACCGCGGCGACTCCTTGAAGATATGCACCCTGATCGCCGGGTATGTATCAGTTGCCGCATATATGCGTATCAATGCCGATGGGAGGGTGAGCCGTACGAAGACGCATCGATCGCGTATGCCGTCTGGCCCTAGGCCCCGGGGCCGTCTGGCCCTAGGCCCCGGGGTCGTCTGGCCCTAGGCCCCGGGGTCGGCCGGCGCCGACAGTGAGGTGAGGTATCCGGACAGGGCCGTCGCCGTGCCGGGCAGCGGGAAGCGGGCGCCGAGGTACCCGTCGGGGCGTACGAGGAATCCGGTCGGGCCGTCGGCGCCGTACAGCCGGGCGAACTCCCCGGCGGCATCCCGGTATCCGGGGACGGCAACGGGCAGGCCGGCGGCGGCGTCGAGTGCGGCCTCGCGGGCCAGGACGGCTAGGAGCGCCAGGGTCGGCGGGCCCGGGGAGCCGCTCCCGTCCGCGCCACCCTCCGCCAGTGCCGACCCCGCGGTCACGGCCTGCTCGGCGGCCTCGGCCAGGGCCGCGCCGTCGGCCCCGTACAGGATCACCACGTGGCCGACCCGTCCGCGCAGGACGTCGAGCAGCCGTGAGGGGTAGGAGGCGAGGGGCAGGGTCAACCCCGAGCAGTCCGGGGCCCGTTCACCGGGCTGGGGCGCGTCGGCCGGGCCGAACGGACTGCCGGCGAGCGGTCCCTCCCGGTAGCCGACGAGCAGTTGGGCCTCGCGGAGCAACACGGTCCGCACGTCGTCCGGTTCGTCCTCCATGCCCTGGGTCGCGTGCCGCACGGTCCGGCCGACGACCTCCTCGCCGACCGGGCGGCGCTCGGCGTCGTAGCTCGCGAGCAGGGCCGGCCCGGCCGACCCCCGGAGGGTGAGCGCGAGCTTCCAGGCCAGGTTGCAGGCGTCCTGGATCCCGGTGTTCATGCCCTGGGCGCCGGTGGGCGGGTGGATGTGGGCGGCGTCGCCCGCGACGAAGACGCGGCCGTCGCCGTAGCGGTCGACGATGCGGTGGCTGATGCGGAACACGGAGGACCAACGCATGCCGGAGACCGTGGCGGGGGCCGGGGCGAGGCGGTCGACGACGGCCTGGATGTGGGACAGCTCGGGGACCCGGCCGCCCTCCAGCCCGTGCTGCACGCCGTCGCCCGCTCCGGGGCCGCCCGCCGAGCCCCCCGCCGGTCCGGAGGCCGGCTGTGCGGAGAGTTCGGGCGGGACCAGCATCGACATGCGGTAGCGGCCCCTGCCGGGCAGCGGGATGCACACCAGCACGTCGTCGGCGGACCCGTCGGCGCCCTGGTGCGTGGAGCGCAGTCCGTATCCCTCGGGCAGGTCCCAGTCGCTGACGACGTCGGCCAGCATGTACTCCTCGGTGAAGGCCCCGCCCTCGTAGGAGAGTCCGAGCCCTTTGCGCACGGTGCTGTGCGCTCCGTCGCAGCCGATCAGGTAGCGGGTGCGCAGTTCCTCCTCACCGCCGGAAGCGGTGCGCAGGAGGCTGGTGACCCCGCCTCCGGGTCCGTCCCCGTTCCCGTCACCCTCCCCGTCCTGGGTGAACGACAGCAGTTCGGTGCCGCGTTCGATGACGGTGCCCAGCGCCGCGAGGTGCTCTTCGAGGATGCGCTCGGTCTCGTACTGCGGCAACGCGGCGAACCGGTACGGCACTTCGGGGGGCAGCATGAGCTCGATCCGGGCGCGTTCGGTGCCGTTGACGTAGATCAGCTGACCGCGCAGGGGCACGGCGGCCTCCATGACGGTGCGGGCCAGGCCCATCCGGTCCCAGATCTCCAGGGTGCGCGGCTGGATGCCGACCGCCTTCGCGTACGGGAGGCGGGCCGGCAGCCGGTCGACGATGCGGCAGCGCACGCCGTGCCGGCGCAGTTCGGCGGCCGCGCTGAGGCCGACCGGACCCGCGCCCACGATCAGCACGTCGGTCGTCGGGGTGTGCGCCATGGGTCCTCCCGACCGCCTGGCCCCGAGCCGGTTCCCTCCTCCCATGCTGACCCGGCGGGACGCGGAGGGCCATACGAGGGGTCGGACGAAGGGGTCGGACGAAGGGGTCGGACGAAGGGGTCGGACACAAGGGTCGGACGAAGGGGGCCGGTCAGCCTCCCTTGGCGTGTACTCCCGGCGTGTGCCCGAAGGCCCGCCGGAACACGTCGATGAACGCGCTCGTCGAGGACCAGCCGCAGCGGTGCGCGACCGCCGTCACGGGGGTGTCCACGGCCAGCAGCCGCAGCGCGTGGTGCAGCCGCAGCTGGGTCCGCCACTGGGGGAACGTCATGCCCAGCTCCGCGCGGAACAGCCGGCTCAGGGTCCGCTCCCCCGCCCCGGCCCCGGCCTGCGCGGAGAGCTCCGCGAGCCCGCGCCGGTCCGCCGGATCGGCGTGCAGCAGTGCGCACACCGCCGCCAGCCGGGGATCGGAGGGAGCGGGCAGGTGCAGCGGCTGGAGCGGCGAGGCCCGCAGCTGGTCGAGCAGCACAGCCAGCATCCGGCGCCGCTCGGCGCTGTCGTCCTGCGGGGCCCGGGTGTACGCCAGGATCAGCTCGCGCAGCAGGGGGCCGACGGCGAGCACGGCGGGGGCGGACAGGGAGAGCGGGTTGAGGCGAGTGGGCAGGCCCACGCTGTGCAGGTCGACGCGGCCGAAGGCGCGGTGCTCGTGCACGGTCCCGGCCGGGATCCACAGGGCACGGGTGGTCGGGGCCACCCAGGTGCCCGCGTCGGTGGTCACGGACAGCACCCCGGAACCCGCGTAGCAGATCTGGTGGTCGTCGTGGCGGTGCGGATCGATGCCGTGATGGGTGTCGAGCTCGCGCATGCTCGTCGCCGCGCGCGGGGTGTGGCGGATTTTCTGCATCATCCGGCAATTTATCGGAAGCGGGCCGCCCCCGGCACGGGCGATTCTCGACCGGTGACCTCCATGAGACCGCCCCAGCCTTCACCCAAGCCCCAGCCCCAGCCTTCGCCCAAGCAACAGCCCCAGCATTCGCCCCCTGTCCCGACGCCCACGCCCACGCCCACCCCCACGCCGGCCTCGGCGCCCGGCCCGACCCGGCTCCGTACCGCCGCCTTCGCCGCGGGCCACTCCTGTGTGGACGTCTACCAGGGCGCCGTCGCCGCGCTCGTGCCGTTCCTCGTCTCCGAGCGCTCGTACGGGTACGCCGCCGCGTCCGGCATCGTGCTGGCCGCCTCGCTGCTGTCCTCCGTGGTCCAGCCGCTGTTCGGAGCGCTGGCGGACCGGTGGCCGATGCCCTGGCTCATCCCGCTGGCCACCGCCGCCGCGGGGCTGGGCGTGGCGCTGGTCGGCCTCGACGCCGGGTACGCCGCCACGCTCGCCGCCGTCGCCCTGTCCGGTCTGGGCGTCGCCGCCTACCACCCGGCGGCCGCCCGGCTGGTCCGTACGGTGGGCGGCCCCGGGCACGGCGCGATGAGCTGGTTCGCGCTCGGCGGCAACGTCGGCTTCGCGTGCGCCCCGCTGCTGGTCGTCGGCGCTCTGGCGCTGCCGGGCCCGGCGGGGTGGTGGCTGCTGGCCGCCCCGGCGGCGCTGGGCGTGTTCCTCAACCGGCCGCCGTCCGCGCGGCGTTCGACCACCGACCGGGCGGCCGCGACCCCGCCCCCGGCGCCGGCCCGGCGCCCCCGCGACGACTGGCGGGCCTTCCTGCGGCTCTCCCTGGTGGTCGTCGTGCGCTCGGTGGTCTTCACCGGCCTGAGCACCTTCATCGCGCTGTACGTCCGTGAGCGCGGCGGCGGCGAGACCGCCGGCGCCGCGGCCCTGTTCGCCCTCTTCGCCGGGAGCGCCGGCGGCACCCTCCTGGGGGGTCGGCTGGCCGCCCGCTGGGGGCGGGTCACCACCGTCCACCGCGCCTACGCGGCGGTGGCGCCGGCCGTCGCCGGCATCCTCTTCCTGCCGCTGCCGCTGGTGTACGTCTGCGCGGCGCTGGCAGCCGCCGCCCTGTACGTGCCCTTCTCGCTCCAGGTCACCCTGGGCCAGGACTACCTGCCGAACCGCATGGGCACCGCGAGCGGGGTCACCCTGGGCCTGACCGTCAGCGTGGGCGGCCTCGCGAGCCCCCTGGTCGGCACGGCGGCCGACGCCGCCTCGCTGCACACGGCCCTGCTCCCGCTGGCCGCGCTCCCCCTGCTGGCCTGGGTCCTGGCCCGGCGCCTGCCGGAGCCCGCAGGGCCGGATGCCACGGGCCCGGATCCCGCAAAGCCGGAGCTCACCGCCCCCCGAGGGTGACGCCGCCCTCCCGGGGGCTGGAGCGGTGGGCCCGCCAGGCGGCCAGGGCCTGCGGGCGGGTGCCCTCGGGGTGGCCGGCGTGCCAGTCCCTGAGGAACCGGTTCAGCTCGAACTGGGCCCCGATCTGCCGGGGTTGCGCCGCCTCGCCCCGGGTGGCGTGCCAGTGGGCGACCGCCTCGGCGAGGGTGCGTCCCGCGCCCCGGGCGACGTAGTCCCGCATGAAGGCGTCGAAGTGGAAGCCGGGCCCGATCTCCCGGACGAAGTACTCCCGCAACACCTGGCTGCACCGCTGCCCCGGCGGGATCACGCTGGCACCGTCCACGGGCGCGGCGAGCTGCCGGCCCCCACCGCGGGCGGGCCGGCGGGGGGCCGGATCCGGGGCCGGGAGCCCCTCCAGCGCGGCGGCGATCCGCGCCGTGACCGCAGCCTTCCCTCCGCCGGTGGGGAGGCCCATCCGGCGCGCCAGCGCGGTGAGTTCGGCCAGCGTCCAGTACCAGCGAGCCAGCTCCGCCCCGCTCAGCTCCGGGCTCGGGTCGGGCCGCACTTCACCTTCGTTCGCACTCATGTTCCCATCCTAAACTGCTCACCTCCCACCCCGGAGCTGCGGCGTTCGCGCCCCCGCAGGACGTCCGGGGCGAAGCGGGGCCATCCCGCAGCTCCTAGGACCGCGAGCGCCGGCTCGCCCTCGCCGCGGAGTCCTGACCGGGTGCCGCGCCCTCGCCGTACGACGGCACCCGCCCCTCCCCCGGTCAGCGCAGGTCGGCCCGCGACGTGGTGGTGTCGTCGATGAAGCCGCCCGACTGGTGCTGCCACAGCTTCGCGTAGGCGCCGTCCACGGCGAGCAGTTGGTGGTGCGTGCCCTGTTCGACGATCTGTCCGTGGTCGAGGACGACGAGCTGGTCCATGGTGGCGACCGTGCTCAGCCGGTGCGCGACCACCAGCGCCGTCCGTCCGTCCATCAGCCGCCACAGCGCGTCCTGGACCAGGATCTCGCTCTCGGAGTCCAGTGCGCTGGTCGCCTCGTCGAGGAGCAGGATCGGCGCGTCGCGCAGGATGGCCCGGGCGAGGGCGACCCGCTGGCGCTGCCCGCCGGACAGCTTCACCCCGCGCTCGCCCACCATGGTGTCGAAACCGTCCGCCAGCCCGTCGGCGAACTCCGTGACGTGCGCGGCCTCGGCCGCGCGGCGGATCTCCGCGTCGGTGGCGTCCGGGCGGGCGAAGGCGATGTTGTCGCGCAGTGTGCGGTGGAACATCGCCGGGTCCTGGGGGACGTAGGCGATCAGGCTGCGCAGATCGGCCTGGCGCAGTCGGCTGATGTCCTGCCCGCCGATCAGGATCCGGCCGCCGTCGATGTCCGTCATCCGCAGCAGCAGCCGGGTGAGCGTGGTCTTGCCCCCGCCGGACCGGCCGACGAGACCGAGCTTCGAGCCGCCGGGCACGGCCAGGTCCAGGCCGTCGAAGAGCGGCTTCCCGCCCTCGTGGCCGAAGGTCACCCGCTCGAACCGCACATCGGCGGTCGGCGCGCGCCGCAGCGGCTCCGGCTCCACCGGGTCGAGCACGGTCGGCGGCGTCAGCAGCAGTTCGGTGAACTGCGCGGCCTCCGTCATCGAGCTCTCCATGCGGCGGTAGATCTGGTTGAACTCGAACATGATCCGCGTCGCGCTGGCGTAGTAGGTGAAGGCGACGATGACCGCCTCCACCCCGTGCGCTCCCCCGCCGAGCACGATGGCGAGGATCAGCCCCAGCACGTTGGTCGCCACGGACAGCGGCGCGACCAGCGTGTCGATGCGCAGGTTGCCGTAGTCCCACGAGCGCAGGGTGAGCTTCCTCGACTCCGCGACCCGGCTGCGGTGTTCGGCGGCCTCGCGCGGTTCGGCGGCGAACGCCCGGACGGTGTCCATGTTCATCAGGCTGTCCGCCACGTGCCCCGACACCCGGGCGATCGCCTCCTCCCGCCGGGCGACGAGCACCTGGCGGCGGCGGATCAGGGGCGCCACGCCCAGTCCCGTGATGGTGATCATCGTCAGGAGCCCGACGACGAGCAGCGGGTCGTACTGCCACAGCACCACCGAGGCGAACAGCAGGGGCACGAAGCTGCCCATGACCGAGAACGTCAGCGTGTCGACGAACTCCTCGAAGCGGGAGGCGAAGCTCAGGACCCGCTTCGTCAGCGATCCGGCGAAGTTGTCGTGGAAGAACGCCGCGTCCTTGGCGAACAGTTCATCCATACCGGTGACGTAGAGCTGCTCGATCCCGCGGGCGTCGAGGCGGTTGAGGCAGTGCAGTCCGAGGCGCCAGAACGCCTCCGAGAGCAGCAGGACGCCGGCGAAGCCGAGGACGTAGGGCATCGCCCAGCCGAGGGCGGCGCCGAGGCCCTCGGCGACCGGTTCGCCTCCCGCGATGCGGCCGACGAGCTTCGCGACGACCAGCGGCGCGATGTAGTGGATGCCGATGTTGCCCAGCGCCGGGAGCAGCATCGCGGGCGCGGTGAGCCATCGCTGGCGGACCAGTTCCCGCCCGTAGTGACGAAGTGCGAGGAGCACCGGACTCCTGCGCGGTGGACTCGTGTTCAGTGAACTTTCGTGCGATTCGGGCGATCCCATCCCAACCCTGCCTTCTCGGACTGTCCGGTCGGAAAGCGGAGTGTCCCGCACGGGCGCCCACGCGGTCCAAGGCTTTTCTCCCGATAGCCGAAAACCGGCCGACCTGGGCGACTCGGGCGCGAAAGCCGACCGCCGTTCGCCTGGTGTACGCGCCGGTGTCACGCCAGGCTCCCTTACCGGAACCCCGGACACGCTGTGCTGGGGTTGCTCAGCCACCCCTCAACCGCGGAGGTCGTTCCCGCCATGGCAGAACTCAATCGTCGGCGTTTCCTGCAGCTCGCGGGCGGTACCACGGCCCTGACGATGCTGGGCGAGAGCATCGCCCGCGCCGCCGCCATCCCCGCGCAGGGGACCACCGGCTCCATCGCGGACGTCGAGCACATCGTGGTGCTCATGCAGGAGAACCGTTCCTTCGACCACTACTTCGGCGCGCTGCGCGGGGTCCGGGGCTTCGGCGACCCGCGCCCGGTGACCTTGCCCAGCGGCAAGTCCGTCTGGCACCAGTCCGACGGCACGAAGGAGACCCTGCCCTTCCGGCCCCCGTCCGAGGACCTGGGCATGGAGTTCCTCCAGGGCCTGAACCACGACTGGGCGGGCGGCCAGAGCGCCTTCAACAAGGGCAAGTACGACAACTGGGTGCCCGCCAAGACCCCCACCACGATGGCGCACCTGACCCGCCAGGACATCCCCTTCCACTACGCCCTGGCGGACGCGTTCACCATCTGCGACGCCTACCACTGCTCGTTCATCGGCTCCACCGACCCCAACCGCTACTACCTCTGGTCGGGCCATACCGGCAACGACGGCCAGGGCGGCGGCCCGGTCCTCAACAACGCCGAGGCCGGCTACGGCTGGACCACCTACCCGGAGCGCCTGGAGGCGGCCGGGGTCTCCTGGAAGGTCTACCAGGACATCGGCGACGGCCTCGACGCCGCCGGATCCTGGGGCTGGATCAACGACGCCTACCGCGGCAACTACGGCGACAACTCGCTCCTCTACTTCAACAGTTACCGGGGCGCCCAGCCCGGAAGCGCCCTGTACGACAAGGCCCGCACCGGCACGAACGCCAAGGCCGGCGAAGGCTACTTCGACCAGCTGCGCGCGGACGTGGTGGGCGGCACCCTCCCGCAGATCTCCTGGATAGCGGCACCCGAAGCCTTCAGCGAGCACTCCAACTGGCCTTCCAACTACGGCGCCTGGTACATCTCGCAGGTCCTGGACGCGCTCACCGCCAATCCCGACGTGTGGGCCCGTACCGCGCTGTTCATCACCTACGACGAGAACGACGGCTTCTTCGACCACGTCGTCCCGCCGTACGCGCCCGCCAGTGCCGCGCAGGGCCTGTCGACCACGCCCACGGCCCTGGACGTGTTCCCCGGCAAGGCCGGGTACGTGGCCGGACCCTACGGGCTGGGCCCGCGCGTGCCGATGCTCGTGGTCTCCCCCTGGAGCACCGGCGGTTACGCCTGCTCCGAGACCTTCGACCACACCTCGGTCATCCGCTTCATGGAACAGCGCTTCGGCGTCCACGAGCCCAACATCTCACCCTGGCGCCGTGCCGTCTGCGGCGACCTCACCTCCGCCTTCGACTTCGCCCGCAAGGACACCGCCCCGGCCCCGCTGCCCGAGACCGACGGCTGGTTCCCGCCGGACCGCGAGCGCCACCCCGACTTCCGGGCCACCCCGCCGGCCCAGGGGGTCATGCCCCGCCAGGAGAAGGGGCTGCGCCCCACGCGTGCGCTGGGGTACGCCCCGTACGTGGACGGCGCCGCGCTCGTCGCGGACGGCAGGTTCCGGCTGACGTTCAGCGGCGGCCCGGCGCTGGGCGCGCAGTTCTACGTCACCTCCGGCAACCGCACCGACGCCCCCTGGACCTACACCACCGAGGCCGGCAAGTCGATCGCGGACACCTGGAACACCGCCTACTCGGCCGGGTCCACCGACCTGACCGTGCACGGGCCGAACGGCTTCCTGCGCGGCTTCCGCAACCCCGGCACCACCCCCGGCCCCGAGGTCACCGCCCGCCACGACGCCGCCACCGGGAACCTGGACCTCACGCTCACCAACGCGGGAGGCTCCACCGCCACGCTGACGGTCGCCAACGCCTACGGCGGCAGCCCGAAGCGCCTCACGGTCGCCAAGGGCGCCACCGTGAAGCACACCGTCTCCCTGAAGAACACCCGCCGCTGGTACGACGTGACGGTCACCGCGTCCGGCACCCCGGGCTTCCTGCGCCGCTTCGCCGGCAAGGTGGAGACCGGCGCGGCGGGCCTGTCCGACCCGGCGACCCTGACGGAGCAGTCCTCCTGACGCACCCTCCTCCACGGCACCGTGCCCTCGACCGCGGGTGTTGCCGGACGGATTACCCGTACGGCAACACCCGCCAGGTTGGCGCCCGCAAGGCGGGCGGGCTGATGAAATGCCCTCCACGGCAGTAGGGCTGCGGGTGGCGGGCTGCGGGCGGAGGAGGCACGTGTCGGAACAGGGCGGGCTGGAGGCGCGGCTGCGCTCCATGAAGGAGGCCCTGGAGCAGATCGGAACCTCCCCCGACGAACGGCAGACCTGCCGGGAGCTGGCCGGATTCCTGTTCCGCACGCTGTCCGACGCCGCGGCGGTGGACCTGATCCGCCAGGGCGCCCGTGCCGAACGCGTGGCGGTGGCCGGTGCGACGGCCCTCCTGGACGGGTCCGCCGTCGAAAGCGCGCCGCTGGTCCGGGCGCTGGACCGCGACCATCCCCTGGAGACGTGGACCGCGGGCGCCGGGGCCGCCCGCACGTACCTCGCCTCGGTACCGCTGACCGGCCGGGGCGAGCTGTACGGCAGGCTCATCACCGCCCGGACGCGCGGGGACTACGGGGACCACGAGCTGGCGACCCTGCACTTCGCGGCGCGCCTGGCCGCCCTCCACCTCGGTCACGCCCGGCGCCTCGCGGCGACCGAGAAGACCGCCCTCGATCTGCAACGCGCCCTGGTCGCCGAACCGGGCCGGCCCCACCCCAACCTGGAGATCGCCAGCCGCTACCTGCCCGTCGGGGCCCGCGCCCTGGTCGGCGGCGACTGGTTCGAGACGATCCGCCTGCACTTCGGCCGCACCCTCCTCGCCGTCGGCGACGTGATGGGGCACGGTCTGGAGGCCGCGGTCGACATGAACGCCTACCGGTCCGTGCTGCGCGAGGTCGCCTCCACCGATCTCGCCCCGCACCGGGTACTGCGCCAGTTGGACTCCCTGTCCGCGTCGGACGACACCCGCAGGCCCGCCACCTGCCTGCTCGTCCGCATCGACCCGGCCCGGGGCATGGCCCTCTACGCCAGCGCGGGGCACCTGCCGCCCGCCCTCTTCACCCGCGACGGCACCGGCGAACTCCTGGACGTACCGGTCGGCCCGCCCCTGGGCACCGGCGCCGGCGGCTACGAGGCCCTCGCCCGGCCGATCACCGCGGACCAGACCCTGCTGCTGTACACGGACGGCCTCGTGGAACGGCGCAGCGAGGACATCGACACCTCGCTGGCCAGGCTCGCCGCCCTCCGGCTGGGCTCCCGGACGAGCCTCTCGGAGGTGGTGGACGCGGTCTGCGCCGGGCTCGACGCCCAACACGCCGAGGACGACGTGGCCGTACTCGCCGCACGCCTGCGCCACCGGCCGTCCCACCCCGCCGAAGGCGCGGACCGGACCGTCACCGCACCACACGGCAGCCGCCCTCGTCCGTAGCGGCCGACAACCCCAACACCCTTCTCGTCAACCGCGCTTCCCCGCCGGATCAGGCTTTCCGCGATGCGCCGACGAGTCGCGTGCAAGGATGTCGGCCGTGACCAGTTCGTCCTCCCCGCCTGTGCAAACGGGCACGCCTGACGACCACGGCCTGGGCCCCCGTACCGCTGCCGTACTCGTGTTCGGATCGTCGGCCGCGGTCCTGGTGGTGGAGATCGTCGCCCTGCGGCTGCTGGCTCCCTACCTCGGCCTCACCCTCGAGACCAGCACCATGGTGATCGGCATCGCCCTCACCGCGATCGCCGCCGGCTCCTGGCTGGGCGGGCGCCTCGCCGACCAGGTCAACGCACGCCGGCTCATCGGACCCTCGCTGGGGCTCTCCGGAGCGGTCGTCGCCCTCACCCCTGCCGTGCTCCGCACCACCGCGGAGTGGGCACCGGCGCTGCTCCTGCTGATCGCGGCGCTGACCATCCTGGTGCCGGGCGCGCTGCTGTCCGCGGTGACGCCCATCGTGACCAAGCTGCGCCTGACCAGCCTCGCCGAAACCGGCACGGTCGTCGGCCGGCTGTCCGGCGTCGGAACCGTCGGCGCCATCGTCGGCACGCTCCTCACCGGCTTCGTCCTCGTGTCGCGGCTTCCTGTCAGCGGCATCCTGATCGGCCTCGGCACCCTGCTGGTGGTCGGCTCGGCGCTGGTCGAGTGGCGAACGCGCGGGTGGAGCGGTACGCCCGCCCTGGCACTCGTGGTCGTCGCCGGCGGCCTCGCCACCACGGTCGCGCCCGGCGGCTGCGACACGGAGACCCGGTACCACTGCGCCCGGGTCGTCGCGGACCTCGACCGGGCCGGCGGCCGCACGCTCGTCCTGGACGGCGTACGGCACTCCTACGTCGACATCGACGACCCGACCACGCTCAAGTTCGAGTACGTGCGCGCCATCGCGTCGGTGGTCGATGCCGCCTTCCCCAAGAACACACCGTTGACCGCCCACCACCTGGGCGGCGGCGGACTCACCTATCCCCGCTACCTCGCGGCCACCCGACCGGGGACGCGCAGCGGTGTGTCCGAGATCGACAGCGGGGTCGTGCGCATCGACCGCGACCGACTGGGTCTGCGATCACAGGGCGGTACCGGCGGTATCGACGTACGCGTCGAGGACGGCAGGATCGGCCTGCGGCGACTGGCCGCCGGCAGTCGCGACCTCATCGTCGGCGACGCCTTCGGCGGCGTCAGCGTGCCGTGGCACCTCACCACGGTGGAAGCGATGACGGACGTACGGCGGGTGCTCGACGAAGACGGTCTGTACGTGGCCAACCTCATCGACCACGACGGTCTGGCCTTCGCCCGTGCCGAAGTGGCCACCCTCAGCAGGAGCTTCGAACACGTCGCCCTCGTCGGCAAGCCCACCGACATCGGCCTCGAACCGACGACCGGCCCCAGGGGCGGCAATCTGGTGGTGCTCGCCTCCAACCGACCGGTGGACGCCCCCGCGACCCAGGCGGCGCTCGACGCCCGGCAACCCGGCTGGAAGATCACCACCGGCGACGACCTGAGGTCGTGGATCGGCGATGCCCGGCCCCTCACGGACGACCACGCCCCCGTCGACCAGCTCCTCCAGCCCTACGGGTCCCGCAGCAGCCGGTGAGCCCAGAGGCCCGGAGCGACCCGCATCTGCGTGTCCCCCGCAACGCCCACCACGGCCCCGAACGCACGAAAGGCCGCCTTCCCATTTCTGAGAAGACGACCTCCGACCTGCATAAAGCAAAGTCGGGACGACAGGATTTGAACCTGCGACCCCTTGACCCCCAGTCAAGTGCGCTACCAAGCTGCGCCACGTCCCGATGTGCTTCTGATCTGGGGTTTCCCCCGTCTCGGCGGCACATGCAGAACATTACCCCACACCGAGGGGTGTCCATGCACCGGTTATCGGCGGGAAGGGGATGAAGCGAGGATGGAAGGGTGAACGCACGGGATCGGGACGATGAGGGGCGGGCGCGGAACGCGCGGCCCAGGGACGGGCTGGGGCGGCCCCTGCCCTACGGCGCCCAAGGGGTGGAGCGGCAGCCCGAGGGAGTGGTGCGGACGCCGGCCGAGACGGTGGCGCAGGCGCAGCTGCTGCTGGACGCCGGGATGCCCTTCCACGCGCACGAGGTCTTCGAGGACGCCTGGAAGTCCGGGCCCGATGCCGAGGCTCCGCTGTGGCGGGCGCTGGCCCAGCTTGCGGTCGGGCTGACGCACGCCGCGCGCGGGAACACGGTCGGCGGCGCCCGGCTGCTGCGCCGCGGAGCCTCTGCCCTGGCCGGGCTCGACGGAGCAGGAGGCGCCACCGTGCCCGCGTACGGGATGGACGCCCCCGGGCTGGTCCGGTGGGCCGGGGAGCTGGCGACCCGGGTGGAGGCCGGCGCGGTCGTCGACGCGGCGTCCGAGGCCCCGCACCTCACGGGCGGACCCCGGCCTGCCTGAGCGCGGGGCTACGCAGGCTGGAGGAGGTCCCAGCGGTTGCCGTAGAGGTCCTGGAAGACGGCGACCGAGCCGTACGTCTCGTGGCGCGGCTCCTCCAGGAAGCGGACGCCCTCGGCGGTCATCCGGGCGTGGTCGGCGGCGAAGTCGTCGGTGTAGAGGAAGAAGCCGACCCGGCCGCCCGTCTGGTCGCCGACGCGGGAGCGCTGGGCGTCGTCCTTGGCGCGGGCCAGCAGGAGGGCGGACTCCTTGGCGCCCGGCGGACGGACCACGACCCAGCGGGAACCGTCCGGGCGCGGGGTGTCCTCGGCGAGGTCGAAGCCGAGCGCGCGGGTGTAGAAGTCGATGGCCTCGTCGTAGTCGTGGACCACGAGGGCGGTGAGGGCGAGGTGGGAGGACATGCCCTCATTGTGCGCCGAGGAGGACCACCTCCAGGGTGCGGGGACCATGGACGCCCTCCACCCGGTCCAGCTCGATGTCGCTGGTGGCGGAGGGGCCCGAGATCCAGGTGAGGGGGCGGGTGGGGTCCAGCAGCGGCAGCGCGCGCGGGACGGAGTCCACCACCTGGTCGGGGACCCGGACCACGCAGATGTGGTGGTCCGGGATCAGCGTGATCCGGCGCCGCCCCTGCTCCGGACCGCCGTCGAGGACGATCGTGCCGGTCTCGGCGATGGCCAGGGCGCAGCCCGTCACCACGCTGTCCACCGCGTCGAGTTGGTACGGGGTGGAGGCCGCGCGGTCGTGGATCCGGGTCGGGTCGACGGCCGCCGTCCAGTACGGGGGCAGCCCGGGCGGTACCAGGACCGAGTCGGAGCCCCGCTCGGCGAGGAGCCGCATCAGCAGCACGGCGATGCCGTCCTCGTCGACCCGGTGGACCCTGGCGCGGTACTCCGTGAGGTTCGCGGCGAGCAGGTCCACGTTCTCGGCCGGGGTGCGGGCGCCGTGGACCTCGAGGTAGTCCCGGGGGATCCGGGTGTCCGGGCGCGGCTCGGGCAGGGCCCGGCGGATGCGGGCCAGGATGAGGTCCTTGGCGCTCACGGGCGTGCCTCCTTCTCGCGCGCCGCCCACCAGTCGCGGAACGAGCGCTCCGGGAGCTCCGGCAGCTCCCGGCTGTCGGTCCAGGCCCGGCCGGGCCCCGGCAGCCGGCGCGGTCGCAGCCGCCGGGCGCGGGCCAGCAGGCGCTCCCCCGCGCGCAGCGCGCCGGGATGGTCGAGGAGGAGCCGGGCGGCCCGCATCGCGGCGCGTTCGGCGGTGTGGCCGTCGGCGGGGCGGATGCGGACGCGAATGCCGTCGCGGGTCACCGGGCCGCCCTGGACCACGCGTTCCCTCAGCCGAAGCAGTACCTCGGGTATGTCGATGGCGACCGGGCAGACCTCGTAGCAGGCCCCGCACAGGGTGGAGGCGTAGGGCAGGGTGGCGTCGATCTCGCTCCCGGTGCCCCGGAGCTGGGGGCTGAGGATGGCGCCGATCGGGCCCGGGTAGACGGATCCGTAGGCGTGGCCGCCCGCGCGCTCGTACACGGGGCAGACGTTGAGGCAGGCGGAGCAGCGGATGCAGCGCAGGGCCTGGCGGCCCACCTCGTCGGCGAGGGTGTCGGTGCGGCCGTTGTCGAGGAGGACGAGGTGGAAGGCGGAGGGGCCGTCGCCGTCGGCCCCCTTCGAGGGCCCCAGCCCGGTCCACATGGTCGTGTACGGGTTCATCCGCTCGGCGGTCGAGGAGCGGGGCAGCGTCTGGAGGAAGATCTCCAGGTCGCGGAAGGTGGGGACCACCTTCTCGATGCCCACCACCGAGATCAGGGTCTCGGGCAGGGTCAGGCACATCCGGCCGTTGCCCTCGGACTCGAATACGACCAGGGTGCCGGTTTCGGCGACCATGAAGTTGGCGCCGGACACGGCGACTTTGGCCCGCAGGAACTTCTCGCGCAGGTGCAGCCGGGCCGCTTCGGCGAGTTCGCGCGGGTCGTCGCCCAGCCCCTCCGGGGCCGGACGGCCCCAGCCGCCCATCTCCGCGGCGAAGATGTCACGGATCTCGCCGCGGTTGCGGTGGATGGCCGGGACCAGGATGTGGGAGGGCCGGTCGTGGCCGAGCTGGACGATGAGCTCGGCGAGGTCGGTCTCGTACGCGGCGATCCCGGCCGCCTCCAGGGCCTCGTTGAGGCCGATCTCCTGGGTGGCCATGGACTTGACCTTGACGACTTCCTTCTCCCCGGTGGCCAGGACCAGGCCGGTCACGATGCGGTTGGCCTCGTCGGCGTCGGCCGCCCAGTGGACGGTGCCGCCCGCGGCGGTGACGGCGGCCTCCAGCTGGAGCAGGTAGCGGTCGAGGTGCGCCAGCGTGTGGTCCTTGACCGCTTTGCCGGCCGCGCGCAGCCGGTCCCAGTCCTCCAGTTCGGCAACGGCCCGCGCCCGCTTGTCGCGGATGGTGTGCGTGGCGTGGCGGAGGTTGGCGCGCAGCACCTCGTCCCGTACGGCCTCGCGGGCCGCGTCGGGGAAGGCCGGCATGCCCAGGTACGTGCCCGTGCCCGTCATACGAGTGGCGCCTCTTCCGTCGCGGCCAGGATCTCGGCGAGGTGCAGGGCCCGCAGCGGGGCGCCCTGGCGGCGCAGGATGCCGTCCAGGTGGGCGAGGCAGGAGTTGTCGGCCCCGCAGAGCACCTCGGCGCCCGTGGACACCGCGTGGGCGGTCTTGTCGGTGCCCATCGCGGCCGATACGTCGGGGTTCTTGACGGCGAAGGTCCCGCCGAAGCCGCAGCACTCCTCGGCGCCGGGCAGTTCGCGCAGTTCCAGACCGCGTACGGCGGCCAGCAGCCGCCGGGGCCGGTCTCCGAGCCCGAGGCCGCGCAGGCCGTGGCAGGAGGGGTGGTAGGTGACGGTGTGCGGGAAGTACGCGCCGACGTCCGTCACCCCGAGCACGTCGACCAGGAACTCGGTGAGCTCGTACACGCGCGGTACGAGGCCTTCGGCGAGAGCGGCCAGCTCCGGGCCCCGCCCCTCCGCCTCGGCCGCGCGCCCGATCCGGGGGTAGTGGGAGCGGACCATGGCCGCGCAGGAACCGGACGGGGTGACCACGTACTCGTACCCGGCGAAGGCCCCGGCGGTACGCCGGACCAGTGGTTCGGCCTCGCGCCGGTAGCCGGTGTTGTACTGCGGCTGGCCGCAGCAGCTCTGCGCGGCGGGGAAGTCCACGGTGACCCCGAGCCGCTCCAGGAGGCGGACGACGGCGATGCCCGTGCGCGGGTAGAGCGCGTCGTTGACGCAGGTGACGAACAGGGCGGCGCGCATGATGGGCACAATAGCCCGGTGAAGAAGTTCTCAGTGATCGGCATAGGCGCGGGCGACCCGGACCATCTGACCCTCCAGGCGGTCAGGGCGATCGGCGCGGCGGACGCATTCCTCATCCTGGAGAAGGGCGAGGAGAAGGCGGATCTGACCGGGCTGCGGCGCGCGATGCTCGACGCGCACGCCCGCCCCGGACACCGGCTGGTGGAGGGCCGCGATCCCGACCGCGACCGGACGCCCTCCGACTACACCCCCACGGTGGACGGCTGGCGCAGCGCGCGGGCCGAGCTCTTCGAGCGGTTCATCGCGGAGGACCTGGCGGAGGGGGAGACGGGCGCGTTCCTGGTGTGGGGCGACCCCTCGCTCTACGACTCCACGCTCGCGATCCTCGACGAGGTGCTGGAGAAGGGCCGGGTCGCCTTCGAACACGAGGTGGTGCCCGGCATCAGCAGCATCTCCTCGCTGCTGGCCCGCCACCGCACCAACCTCAACCGGGTGGGCCGGCCGGTCCAGATCACCACCGGGCGCCGGCTCGCGGAGGGCTGGCCGGACGGTGTGGACGACGTGGTGGTGATGCTGGACGCCCGGCACGCCTTCACGGCCCACCTCGACCAGGACCTGTACATCTACTGGGGTGCGTACGTCGGCACCCCCGACGAGATCCTGGTCTCGGGGAAGCTGGCGGAGGTCGCCGGCCGGATCGAGGAGCTGCGCACCGAGGCCCGTGCCCGCAAGGGCTGGATCATGGACACGTACCTGCTCCGGCGCGGCTGAATCCTTCCGCTTCCCTCGGCCTAGGGGAGGTAGGCGGGCAGCACCTCGGCGAGCCGTTCGTATTCCTCGGCCCGGTTGTAGATCTGCCCGCTCACCCGGATGCCGCCGCCGCCCGGCCAGGGCCAGATCAGCACCCGGATCCGCTGCTCGGCCGCGATCCGCTCGCGCAGGTCGCGGGAGGCGTCCGGGGTCTCGGCCACCCCGGGCGGCAGCCGCAGCGTGCGCAGGGCAAGGCCCTCGGTGTGCGGGAGCGGGACGATTCCGGGGATCTCGGCGAGCAGGGCCGCGCCGTAGGCGGCGAGGGCGCTGTTGTGGGCCCGTACCTTCGCGGCGTCGAGCTCCTCCAGCAGGTCGAGCCCGTCCGGGGCGGCGAGCCAGCCGGTGTAGTCGAAGGTGGCCCGGTTCTCCACGGAGCGCGGGAAGCCGTAGTGCGCCTCCCAGGAGGGAACGGGCGGCCGGATCCGGTCGCGGTGGTGCGGGGCGACGGACAGGATCGCGGTGCCGGACGGGGCGTAGGCCCATTTGTGGAGGTTGCCGAACCAGAAGTCCGCGCCCCCGCCCAGGGGGTCGGGGATCATGCCGGGCGCGTGGGCGCCGTCCACGATGGTGGTGATGCCCCGCTCGGCGAGTTCGGCGAGCAGCCGGGGCGAGGCGATGAGCCGGGCGGTGGGCGAGCTGATGTGGTCGAGTACGGCGACCCGGGTCCGCGGGGTGACCCCGGCCAGCACGGCTTCCCGTACGGCGTCCTCGTCGGGGAGGTCCGTGCCCAGGGCCACGGTGGTGAGCGGGGCGCGCCGGGCGGCGGCCGCGACGACCGTGCCGTAGCCGTGGTCGGTGACCAGGATCTCGTCGCCGGGGGCGAACTCCACGGCGTCGAGGGCGGTGTTGGCGGCCTCGGTGGCGTTGGTCACGAAGGCGAGCCCGTCCGGATCGGCGCCGAGCCGGGCGGCGATCCGGGTCCTGGCCTCAACGAGCCGGTCGGGGGCGCCGATGAAGAAGGCGTCGGGGTCGGCGTGCGCCTGCGCCCGGAGGGCGGCCTGTGTCTCCTGGACGGGGATCGGCACCGCTCCGAACGACCCGTGGTTCAGGTGGCCGACGTCCTCGGAGAGCCGGAACAGCTCCCGCCCGCCCGGGAATTCGGCGGGACGGCGGACGGACCCGCCGCGTGAGGCGGCCCCGGCCCGCCCGGCGGCGTCCGTGGGGTCGACGCGGTCGATGCGGTCGGTCGGCTCGGCGGGCTGGGTCACGTGGGACCTCCGTGGGTGCGGCGCGGCTGTCGGCCCGATCATGCCCCGCGGCCCACCGGAGCGACAGCCCCTTCCCCGGCCATCGCAGCCGGTGCCGCCGGTCTCAGGCCGCCGGCGGGCGCACGGTCTGGCGGTGTGTGGCCCCCGCGCCCAGTTCCGCGAGCCAGGCGTCGAGGTCGGCCATGGCGGGCGGGTCCAGGAGGGCCGGGTCCACCGTGGTGCGGAGCTGGTGGGGTACCCCCGAGTTGAGCAGGAGGCGCAGGCTGCGCTCGGCCGAGGCGGCGGCGTGGCCGATGCCGGTGACCCTCTCGTACCGGCCGGGCGGGGCCTTGACGTCGAAGCCGACCCAGTCCAGGAGGCCGGCGTCGAGCAGCCGGGCCAGGCGCCGCGGGAAGGCTCCTCCGGTGTGCAGGCCCACCTCCATGCCCAGCGCGCGGGCCTCCCGTACGGCCTGTGGCAGACCGCGCTGGAGCAGCGGTTCGCCGCCCGAGAAGACGATTCCGTCGAGCAGACCCGTCCGGCGGGCCAGGTGGCGGAGTACCTCGTCCCAGGAGACGGTGGCGGGGGCCCGGGCGGGCAGCAGGCCGGCGTTGTGGCAGTAGCCGCACCGCCAGGGGCAGCCCTGGCAGAAGACGGTGGTGACCAGCCGGCCGGGCCGGTCGCAGGTGGACAGCCGGGACCAGCCGCCGATGCGGATGACCTCGTCCGGCTGCGCGGCGGGGCTCACACGGCCGCCTTGAAGTGGACGCGTTCGGCGTGTTCGCCCTTCTTGCCGATGTTGAAGGAGGACACCGGGCGGTGGTAGCCCATGACGCGGGTCCACACCTCGCACTCCGCCCCGCAGGTGGGGCAGTGGGGCTGCTCCCCCGCCAGGTAGCCGTGGTCCGCGCAGATGGAGAAGGTGGGGGTCACCGTCAGGTACGGGAGCCGGAAGGTCTCCAGCGAGCGCCGGACCAGCTTGCGGCAGGCCTCCGCCGTCGGGATCCGCTCGGGGGTGTACAGGTGCAGGACGGTGCCGCCCGTGTACTCGCCCTGCAGCTCGTCCTGGCGCTCCAGCGCCTCGAAGGGGTCGTCGGTCCATCCGACGGGCAGCTGGGAGGAGTTGGTGTAGATATGGGGTGACGAAGGTCCCGAACCAAGGGACTTCGGCCCCTGCGGAGAGCAGCCGCAGGGGCCCGGCGGACTCAGCTCCGGCCGCTGCTGGCGGCGTAGTACTGGAGGTCCTGCACCTCCACCGTGCGGTCCACCCGGTACCCCAGTTCCACCCGGGCCCCGGTCCTGCCGTCGCGCACCACGGCCGCCGAGCCGGCGCCCGGACTCAGAGGCAGCAGCTCGGAGTGGACCCCGGCCGGGGCCGCGTGCGCGTCCCCGGCCGCCCCCACGGCCGTACGGATGCTCGCGGGCGCGGTCAGGAAGCTCAGCACCTCCACCGTGTCCCGGGCCGCGGCGCTGCCGCCGCGAAGCGACATCACGAGGGACTGGCCGCCGCTCGGGTCGGCGGCGGCGAACTGGGTGCGCGAGCTCAGGTACAGCGTGTCCCGGACGATCTTCGGCCAGCCGCCCGTCTTGAACCGGGTGAGGTAGTACGAGGAAAGGTCCAGGTAGGCATGGCCGTTGTGCAGGGAGGGCGCGAACTGACTGCCCTCGCTGTAGTCGTTCCAGGTGGTGAGCTGGACCCAGTCGGCCCCGTCCTCGATGGCGCGGTTCCATGTGGCGCGCAGGGTCGCGGTGTTGCCGGCCTCGTCGTAGATGCCCTGGTTGGGGCGGGCGTCCTGGACGGAGACGGGCTGCATCCAGATCTTGCCCGCGGCGTGGGCGCGCCGTACGTCGCGCGTGGAGCTCTCCTGGCCGACGTAGCTGCGGCTGCCCCACTCGGAGAATCCGTAGCTGATGGACTCGAACGCACCGTTGTGCGCGCCGAAGTCGAGGAAGAGCGGGACGAAGGCGGTACGGATGCCGTGCCGGGACTTCAGGACGTCCATGACCCGGGTCCACCAGGCGGCGCTCTTCTCCTCCGCCTTGAACGGTGAGACGACCAGCCGTCCGTCGGGGAGCCGGTGGGCGGCGGGGGTCTTGCCGAGGTCCGCGAGGAGGTCGGCGAGTACGGCCGGGTCGTCGGTGCCCAGGGAGGTCATGTCGGGCATCAGCATGACCTTGAAGGCCGGGTCCACCGAACGGGCCGCCTCCATCAGGAGTTTGCAGCGTTCGAGGTTCTTCCCGGAGAGGGAGAGCAGGTCGAGGGTGAATCCGTCGATGCCGGCGGCGCGGGCCGTGCGGACCTCCTGCTGGAGGTTGGCGAGCTCCCAGTCCCCGCCCTTGGGCGGGACGGGGAGCGGCCGGTCGCGCAACAGGCCGCCGTAGCGCTCGTGCTTGCCGTTCTCGCCGTCCGGCTTCAGGTAGTTGCGGGTGTAGTAGTCGACGTCGGAGGGCGCGTTGTCCAGGGAGAGCGGGTACGGGGTGAAGTAGTGGGCGAAGACGAGCTTCTTGCCGGCGGCGCCCGAGCGCAGGGCGGCCGGCTGCGGCAGGTCGAAGGGCAGGGCTCCGGTGGGGCGCGCTCCGCCGTCCGAGCCGGACCCCTGGGGCTTCGGGTCCGGGGCCGGTCCGCTCGGGCTCTGCGGGGCGGTGGTGCCCGGGCCGGTGGCTGCGGGGCCGGATGTGGTGGGCGCGGGGCCGCCGCCCGGGATCCCGGGCAGGGTGGCGGCCGGGCCGGGTCCCGAGCGGGCCCGTGCGTCCGCGACGGTACGGGGCTCCCAGGCGAGGCCCGTCGCGGCGCAGACTCCCGCCAGGAGGAAGGCGGACACGAGGAGGCTCAGCAGGGGTCTTCGGCGCCGGAAGCCCGCACGGCGCCGGTGCGATGCGGGTCTCGTGCCCCGCCCTGACCGACGCCGGTCCGCACTCATCCTGGCCCTCCCCCGAATATGCCCGCGCCATGCCCGTACATCGGGCGGCACAGCAGCAGTACAGCGGATTCCGGGCCCCCGGACAACTGTTCCCCGGGAGACGGGACATGAGAGGGGACGCGAGACGGGCTCGAGACGGGACGGGCAACGGGCGGGCAACGGGCCGGAAAGCAGGCCTGGACTGCGGGATTTCAGGGGCTCCGCCTGCGACGGGGGCCTCGGTTGGACAAAGGCGTGTGACCTGTACAACTCCTGCGATCACCGGGCGGCACGGGCTTTTCACCGGAATAGGGAATTCCACTAGCCTTTGGCGAGAAATGGCGCATAATCGTCTTCATGCGGCTTGAAATAACCCTCTTGCCGCAGGTCACGCATGCAGGGGGGCATCGTGTCGATGAGGGATTCCAGAGGAGCCGGTACGTTTCCGGCGACCTCCGCGGAGCTGTCCCGTCTTTTCACCGCCGTACGGCGGGGCAAAGTACTGACCGTCACCGGACGGTTCCGCGAGCCCCGAAGCCTGCTGGTGCGGGAGATCGGGCAACGGCTCGCGTCCAATTTTTACGACGGCGTGGCCGTGGTGTCCATGGACCGGCGGTTCGGAGTCCGCGAGCTGACCGCCGCGCTGGGCTGCGTACCGGGCATGCCGTTCCTGCCGTGCGGGACGTCGAACGCGGCGTCGTGGCTCGCGGAACGCGACATGCTGCTCGTCCTCGACGGCTGCGAGCACCTCGCGTCCGAGGCCCTGGACTGGCTGCGCGAGCTGCTCTCCGTGGCTCCCGGGCTGCGCGTGCTGGCCGCCGGACGCGACCCGCTGGCCTTCGCACCGGAGCAGGTGCACCCACTGTGACCGGGTGCGCAAACGGGTCCGCCCCGGTCGGCGACTGCCGAACGGGGAGGACCCGGGGAAGTGGTGGACCTCAGCCCCACCCCAGCGGACGTCAGCCGAGGATCTCGAGTGCTTCGTTCAGCGTCGCGGACGGCCGCATGATCGCCGAGGCCTTGGCGGGGTCGGGCTGGTAGTAGCCGCCGATGTCGGCCGGGGAGCCCTGGACGGCGATGAGCTCGCCGACGATCTTCTCCTCGGACTCGGCCAGCGTCTTGGCCAGCGGGTCGAAGGCGGCGGCCAGCTTCGGGTCCTCGGTCTGGCGCGACAGCTCCTGCGCCCAGTACAGGGCCAGGTAGAAGTGGCTGCCGCGGTTGTCGATGCCGCCCAGCTTGCGGCTCGGCGACTTGTCCTCGTTCAGGAAGGTGCCCGTCGCCCGGTCCAGGGTGTCGGCCAGCACCTGGGCGCGGGCGTTGCCGGTGGTGGCGAGGTGCTCGAAGGAGACCGCCAGCGCGAGGAACTCACCGAGGGAGTCCCAGCGCAGGTAGTTCTCCTTGACGAGCTGCTGGACGTGCTTCGGGGCGGAGCCGCCGGCGCCGGTCTCGAAGAGGCCGCCGCCGTTCATCAGCGGGACGACCGACAGCATCTTGGCGCTGGTGCCCAGCTCCAGGATCGGGAACAGGTCGGTCAGGTAGTCGCGCAGCACGTTGCCGGTCACCGAGATGGTGTCCTCGCCGCGGCGGATGCGCTCCAGGGAGTACGCGGTGGCCTCGACCGGCGACAGGATCTTGATGGTCAGACCGTCGGTGTCGTGGTCGGCGAGGTACGTCTTGACCTTGGTGATCAGCTGCGCGTCGTGCGCGCGGCCCTCGTCGAGCCAGAAGACGGCCGGGACGCCGGTGGCGCGGGCGCGGGTGACGGCGAGCTTGACCCAGTCCTGGATCGGCGCGTCCTTGGTCTGGCAGGCGCGGAAGATGTCGCCGGCGGCGACCTCCTGCTCCAGGACCGTGGCGCCCGAGGCGTCGACGACGCGGACGGTGCCGGCGGCGGCCAGCTCGAAGGTCTTGTCGTGGCTGCCGTACTCCTCGGCCTTCTGGGCCATGAGGCCGACGTTCGGCACCGAGCCCATCGTGGACGGGTTGTACGCGCCGTGCGCGCGGCAGTCGTCGATGACGACCTGGTAGACACCGGCGTAGCTGCTGTCCGGGAGGACGGCGAGGGTGTCGGCCTCGGCACCGTCCGGGCCCCACATGTGGCCGGAGGTGCGGATCATGGCCGGCATCGAGGCGTCGACGATGACGTCGGACGGGACGTGCAGGTTGGTGATGCCCTTGTCGGAGTCCACCATCGCGAGGGCCGGGCCCTCCGCGATCTCGGCGTCGAAGGAGGCCTTGATCGCTTCGGCCTCGGGCAGCGAGCCCAGGCCGTTGAGGATGGTGCCGAGGCCGTCGTTCGGGGACAGGCCGGCGGCCGCCAGGGTCTCGCCGTAGCGGGCGAAGGTCTTCGGGAAGAAGGCGCGGACCACGTGGCCGAAGATGATCGGGTCGGAGACCTTCATCATCGTGGCCTTGAGGTGCACGGAGAACAGGACGTCCTCGGCCTTGGCGCGCTCGATCTGGTCGTTCAGGAAGGTGCGCAGCGCGTCGACGTGCAGGACGGACGCGTCCACGACCTCACCCGCGAGAACCGGTACGGAGTCGCGCAGCACCGTGACGGCGCCGTCGGCGTCGACGTGCTCGATGCGCAGCGTGCCGGCCTCGGCGATCACGGCGGACTTCTCGGTGGAGCGGAAGTCGTTCTCGCCCATGGTGGCGACGTTCGTCTTCGACTCGGTGGTCCAGGCGCCCATGCGGTGCGGGTGCGCCTTGGCGTAGTTCTTGACCGAGGCGGGGGCGCGGCGGTCGGAGTTGCCCTCGCGCAGGACCGGGTTGACGGCGCTGCCCTTGATCTTGTCGTAACGGGCGCGGTTCTCGCGCTCCTCGTCGCTCTTCGGGTCGTCCGGGTAGTCCGGAAGCGCGTAGCCCTGGCCCTGGAGCTCGGCGACCGCGGCCTTGAGCTGCGGGATCGACGCCGAGACGTTGGGCAGCTTGATGATGTTGGCGCCCGGGGTCTTCGCCAGTTCGCCGAGCTCGGCGAGGGCGTCCGCGATCCGCTGGCCCTCTTCCAGGTACTCGGGGAAGCTGGCGATGATCCGACCTGCCAGGGAGATGTCACGGGTCTCGACATTCACACCGGCCGTCGACGCGTACGCCTGGATCACAGGCAGGAAGGAATACGTCGCGAGGGCCGGGGCCTCGTCAGTGTGCGTGTAGATGATGGTCGAGTCAGTCACCGGATGCTCCGCTCCACAGTCTGCGTCTCTCGTCTGCAACATTGCTCGACATCAAGATATCTCGTGATCGGGCCGGTCTGGACAGCCCCCCGACGCAAGCCCCTACGAGACACACGTCACGCTCGGTGGCCGGGACCGCCGCGAGCCGCCGGGCCCGGCCGGAAAACGGCGAAAGCGCCGCCACCGGCTGTTTCCAGCCAGGGGCGGCGCTCGGCACTACCGGTCACGGACCTGCTCAGGCGTTGACGGCCTTCGGGCTCGGGCCGTACTGGTTCGGGTGCGGGTTGCCCTCGGTGGCCATCAGGACGATCGCCCAGATCCAGCCGACGAAGGGGATGATGCCGACCAGCACCCACCAGCCGGACTTGTCCTGGTCGTGGAGGCGGCGGACGCCCACCGCGAGCGAGGGGAGGAAGAGGCCGAGCGCGAGGAGCGAGTACAGCAGCGGGTAGGTGCCGAGCGTGAAGTCGACGATCATGACGACGATCAGCAGCGCCACGTAGATGAGCGTGTACATCCAGTATTCCTGGCGCCGGGCGCGGCCGCTGAAGTCGACGTACTTCTTGACCACATCGGTGAAGTAGTGCATGGGTCCCCCCAGAGAGCGACGTTCCGGCCCACCCGGACGGAGCGAGCCGGGGCAGAACTTATGCCCCGCTTACGTCGCGGTCAAGCCACTTGACAAGGCATCAAAAGGGTTACTTTTCGGCACTCCGCGGCCGAAACACACTGGTACCGGGCGCCACTTGGGACTCACTGCCCCCGGACGGTCGCGGACCGTGGCGAAATGAGATGACGGAAGTCTTACGTCAGGGCGTGGGAGGCCCCCGCCGCACCCGGAAGTCCGTAGCGTCCCGGCCCATGCGCGTACTCGTCACCGGCGGCTCCGGCTTCATCGGCTCCCACATCGTTACCACTCTGCGTCTCCACGGCCACGACCCCCTCGTCCTGGACCTCGTCCCCCCGGCAGACGGGGCCGAGTTCGTACGGGCCGACGTCCGCGACCCCGAAGCCGTACGCACCGCCCTGCGCGGGGTGGACTCCGTCTGCCACCAGGCCGCCATGGTCGGCCTCGGCAAGGACTTCGCGGACGCCCCGGCGTACGTCTCGCACAACGACCTCGGTACGGCGGTGCTGCTGGCCGCGATGGCGGAGGGAGGGGTCCGGGACCTGGTCCTCGCCGGCTCGATGGTGGTCTACGGGGAGGGCCGGTACGAGTGCCCGCGCCACGGGGTGGTCCGCCCGGGCCCGCGCCGCGCCGCCGACCTGGCCGCCGGCCGCTTCGAACCGCACTGCCCCGTCTGCGACGCGGAACTGGCGCCCGGGCTGGTCGCCGAGGACGCCCCGACGGATCCGCGCAACGTGTACGCGACGACGAAGCTGGCCCAGGAGCACCTGGCGGCCTCCTGGGCGCGGTGCGTGGACGGCCGGGCGGTGTCGCTGCGCTACCACAACGTGTACGGGCCGGGGATGCCGCGCGACACCCCGTACGCGGGCGTGGCCTCCTTCTTCCGCTCCTCGCTGGCGCGGGGCGAGGCCCCGCAGGTGTACGAGGACGGCGGCCAGCGGCGGGACTTCGTCCACGTGACGGACGTCGCGCAGGCCAACGCGCTGGCCCTGGAGGCCTCGACACCGACCGGCGCGTGCACCGCGTACAACACCGGCAGCGGAACCCCGCACACGGTCGGCGAGATGGCCACGGCCCTGGCCACGGCCCACGGCGGCCCCGCCCCCGTCATCACCGGCGAGTTCCGCCTCGGCGACGTCCGCCACATCACGGCCGACTCCCACCGCCTGCGCGCGGACCTGGGCTGGCGCCCCGAGGTCGACTTCACGAAGGGCATGACGGACTTCGCGCACGCCTGACCCCGGCCGAACCCAGCCCGCCCGGACCCCTTCAGGCCCACCGGTTCAGGCCCACGGGCCCGCGCATCCAGGCGAACGCCGGCCAAAATCCAGCCCCGCCGGCGTTTGAGGCGCGGGGTCGGGGGCGGCGCCCCCGGGGCCCTGGCCCGGCCCCGGCCGGCCCGGCCTCAGGCCGGCACCGGCAGGGTCACCTCGAAGCGGCACCCCCCGGGAACGTTCCGCACCGCGGCCCGCCCCGCATGCGCCTCCACGATGCCCCGCACGATCGCCAGCCCCAGCCCCGCCCCCGCCGGAGGCGCCGGTACCGAGGCCACCCCCGCCGGAGGCGTCCGCGCCGGGGTGCCCCGCCAGCCCGTGTCGAAGACCCGGGGCAGGTCCTCCGGAGGGATGCCGCCGCAGCCGTCCGTCACGGAGACGACCACCGCTCCCCCGTCCGCACGTACGGAGGCCGCGATCGCCACCGTGCCGTCCGCCGGGGTGTGCCGGATCGCGTTGATCAGCAGGTTGGCCAGGACCCGCGTCATCTCCTTGCCGTCCACCTCCACCGGCACCCGGTCCACCGCTCCGCCGTCGAGCCGCACCCCGCGCTCCCGCGCCAGCGGGTGCACCCCGGACAGCGCGTCGCCGACCAGGTCGTACACGGACATCCGGCTCGGGCTCAGCGCCAGCGCACCCGCGTGGATGCGGGACAGTTCGAAGAGGTCCCCGACCATGGAGTTCAGCCGGTCCACCTCGGTGCGGATCTGCCGGTGGTACCGCGCCGGATCCTCCGCCATGCCGTCCTCCAGCGCCTCGGACATCGCCCGCAGCCCCGCCAGCGGAGTCCGCAGATCGTGCGAGATCCAGGCCACCAGCTCCCGCCGCGAGGTCTCCAGCGCCCGCTCCCGCTCCCGGGACACCGCCAGTTTCTCGCTGGTCGCAGCCAACTCGCGGGACAGCGACGCCAGTTCCGCGGTCGCCGGCGCCGGCGGCGCCGCGAAACTGCCCCCGTCACCGAAGTCCCGTGCGGCCAGCGACAGTTCCCGGCTGCGGGCCACCACCCACCGCCCCAGCAGCAGCGCCACGGCCAGCGAGACCACCGCGGCCATCGCCACGACCAGGGTGACCACCCCGAGGTCGTGCCGGGAGAGGAACATCGCCTGCGCCACGGCGAGCGTCCCGGCCAGCATCGCGGTGACCGCCACGGCGGCGATCACCGTCAGGGACACCGCCACCGACCGGTGGCGCACCAGCCTCAGCACGAGCGCGCCGAGCGCCCCCGCGCACACGGCCCCGCCGAACGCGAACAGCGCGATGAGCAGTATGTCCTTCATGCCGCGGCCACCTCTCCCGGCTCGAAGCGGTAGCCGACACCCCACACCGTCTGGATCAGCTTCGGCCGCCCGGGGTCCTCCTCGACCTTGGCGCGCAGGCGGCGTACGTGCACGGTCACCGTCGACAGGTCCCCGAAGTCCCAGCCCCACACCTCGCGCATCAGCTCCTCCCGCCCGTGCGCCTGGCCCGGATGCCGCAGGAAGTGCGCGAGCAGGTCGAACTCGCGGACGGTCAGAGCCAGTTCGCGTCCGTCCTTCGCGGCCCGGTGGGTGGCCGGGTCGAGCGTGATCCCGGCGCCCGTGAGGCGGGCCTCCGCCGCGCCGGCCCCCGCGGCCCCGGCGGCCGCCGCGCGCCGCAGCACGGAGGTGACCCGCAGGACCAGCTCGCGCGGGCTGAAGGGTTTCGTGACGTAGTCGTCGGCGCCCAGCTCCAGTCCCGCGATCCGGTCGTCCTCGTCGCCCCGCGCGGTCAGCATGATCACGGGTACCGGGCCGGCCGCACGGAGCCTGCGGCACACCTCCAGCCCGTCCAGGCCCGGCAGCATGAGGTCCAGTACGACCAGGTCCGGCCGGACGAGCCCGGCGTGGGCGAGCGCCGCCGGGCCGTCGGCGACGCTCTCCACGGTGTAGCCGGCGCGCCTCAGGTAGCCGGTGACGACCTCCGCCACCGTCGGGTCGTCGTCGACGACCAGGATCCGTGCGGGCGCCGACTCCGCACCGCCACCGCCACCGCCCCCGTTGCCACCACTGCCGCTGCTCACGCCGTCACCGCTCATACCGTCCAGCCTCCCACCCACGGGCTCCGGACCGGACCCCGGACCGCGTCCGTGGGGGCGACGTCCGCGTTTCGTAAGGAGTCCACGGCCCTTTTGCGCGGCCCCGGTTCCTACGGTGAGACCGTGAGCGAAACCGTGACGGTAGACGTCGTACTTCCCTGTCTGAACGAGGCCGGGGCCCTGCCCTGGGTCCTCGCGCGCATCCCGGCCGGCTGGCGGGCCCTGGTCGTGGACAACGGTTCCACCGACGGCTCCGCCGAGCTCGCACGGGCCCTGGGAGCGACCGTGGTCAGCGAGTCCCGGCGCGGTTTCGGCGCCGCCTGCCACGCCGGGCTGCTCGCCTCCGAGGCGGACGTCGTCTGCTTCTGCGACTGCGACGCCTCGCTCGACCCGGGGCTGCTGACCGGCTTCGTGGCGGCCGTCGCCGCGGGCGAGGCCGATCTGGTGCTCGGCCGGCGCCGGCCGCGGGGCCGCGGCGCCTGGCCCGCGCACGCCCGCGCCGGAAACCTGGCGCTGGCCCGGCTGTTGCGCCGCCGGACCGGGCTGCGGCTGCGCGATCTGGGCCCCATGCGGGCGGCACGACGGGAAGGCCTGCTCGGGCTGGACCTGTCGGACCGGCGTTCCGGCTACCCCCTGCAGATGGTGGTCCGGGCCGCGGACGCGGGCTGGCGGATCCGGGAGGTGGACGTGCCGTACCTGCCGCGTTCGGGGAAGTCGAAGGTGACGGGCACCTGGCGGGGAACCTGGCAGGCGGTGCGCGACATGAGCCGGGTCCTGGCGCAGCCGCCCGAAGCCCGGGCTGCCGGCCGGGCCGGCACGGGCACACCCTCCGGCGGCGCCCCCTCCGGCCGCACTCCCTCCGGCGGTGCCCGATGAGTACGACCACCCTGCTGGTGATCGCGAAGGAGCCGGTCCCGGGCCGGGTCAAGACCCGGCTCACCCCGCCGTTCACCCCGGTCGAGGCGGCCGCGCTCGCCGAGGCCGCGCTCGCCGACACCCTCGCCGCCGTGGCCGCGGCCCCCGCGCGGCGCCGGGTCCTGGTCCTGGAGGGGCGGCCCGGCCCGTGGCTGCCGCCCGGCTTCGAGGTGGTCCCGCAGTGCGCCGGGAGCCTGGACCTGCGGCTCGCCGCCGCCTTCGGGGCCTGCGACGGCCCCGCGCTCCTGATCGGCATGGACACCCCGCAGGTCACGCCGGAGCTGCTGGACGTCGACTGGTCGGCGTACGGGGCCTGGTTCGGGCCCGCCGTCGACGGCGGGTTCTGGGCGCTCGGACTGGCCGTCCCGGACCCCGCGCTGCTGCGCGGCGTACCGATGTCGGTCCCCGGGACAGGCGCGGTCCAGTACGAACGGCTGCGCGCGGCCGGGCTGCGCACCGGCCGGCTGCCCGTGCTGCGTGACGTGGACACCGCCGAGGACGCCCGCCTGGTCGCCGCCGGGGCTCCGGCGGGCGCCTTCGCCGCGCGGCTGGCGGACCTCACCCGGCCGGTCCTGCGATGACCACGCTCACCTCGGGCACGGCCCGGGCGGGTGGTCCGGTCACCGCCTGGTCGGCGGACCCGTACACGGTGGCCCTGCGCAGCGGCCGGGGGCCGCTCTACCTGCGCCGGGGCGACGGGTGGCTGCTGCCGCTGGACGTGGAGCGCTGGTGCGAGGCTCCGGACGGCGCCGACCGCACGGTGCTGGGCCGCTGCCGGGGAGCCGTCCTCGACATCGGCTGCGGCCCCGGCCGGCTGGTGTCCGCGCTCGCCGCACGCGGGCACCGGGCCCTCGGCATCGACGTCAGCCCGGAGGCGGTGGCCCGGACCGCCCGCACGGGCGCCGCCGCCCTGCACCGGTCGGTCTTCGACACCCTTCCGGGGGAAGGCCGTTGGGACACGGCGCTGCTCATCGACGGGAACATCGGCATCGGCGGCGACCCCGCGGCGCTGCTGCGCCGGACGGCCGAGGTGCTCGCGCCGAGCGGCTCGCTGATCGTGGAGTGCGTGCAGGCGGAGGCCGGGGCCGACGTGGACGAACGCTGCGAGGTCCGGGTGGCCGACGGCCGGGGCGGCCTCGGGGCGCCGTTCCCCTGGGCCCGCGTCGGCCCGGCGGCCCTGGCCCGGCACGCGGAGGCCGCCGGCTGGACCCCGGCCGGCCACTGGACCGCGGCGGGCCGACCCTTCACCGTACTGACGCGCGGGGCCGCAGCCCCGTAGCGCGGTCCGCCGTCAGCGCGGTCCGGGGGCAGCCCGGTCCGACGCCAGCCCAGTCCGACGTCAACCCCGTCCGGCGTCAACCCGGTCCGCGTCAGCCCAGTCCGGTGTACGCGGCCATGACGATCTCCATGCCGCGGTCGTCCTCCTGCCGGTCGCGGTCGATCATCTGGTTCATGACGTAGGCCACCGTCATCCGTGCGTCGGGATCGCTCACGACCAGCGAGCCGCCCCACCCGCCCCAGCCGAAGGTGTTGCCGAACTTCCCGAAGCCCGCGGTCCAGGACATCGGCGTACCCATGACGCGGTCCGGGCCACTGAACACCTCCTGCCATGCGGGCTCGCAGCCCTGGGGGGACAGCAGTCGCACACCGCCGGCCGTCCCCCGGTTCGCCAGGACCGACTGGACCAGGGCGACGGAACGGGCATGGCCGAAGCCGTTCACCGCGGGGATCTGCGCACGGCGCCAGGCGAGAGAGTTGACGTCCCTGACCCGGACGGCGACGCCGGTGCTCTCCCGCCGTGCACCGTCCGGTCCGGGCGGCGCACTGGCGGCGTAGTCGTCGGTCAGTGACGGCGGTGCGATGAGCGGTGCGACGCGGTGGTCGTGCTCGGCGGGGAGCCCGATGTGGAAGTCCGCGCCCAGCGGCCCGGCCACTTCCTCCGCGAAGAACTCGCCGAGGCTGCGGCCGGTGATGCGGCGGACGAGCTCGCCTACGAGGAATCCGAAGGTGAGCGCGTGATAGCCGGCGGCCGTTCCCGGTTCCCATGCGGGCGCCCGCGCGGCCAGCCCCGCCGTCACGCGCTCCCCGTCGTAGAGCTCCTCGACCGCCCGCAGCCCGGGCAGATCGGGCAGCCCCGCGGTGTGCGACAGCACGTGCCGCACCAGCACGCCCTCCTTGCCCGCCGCGGCGAACTCGGGCCAGTAGGCGGCGACCGGAGCGGACAGGTCGAGGCTGCCCCGGTCGGACAGGATCAGCGCGCACAGGGCCGTCATGTTCTTGGTCGTCGAGTTCACGCAGGTGAGGGTGGAACGCTCCCAGCCGGCGGAACGGTCGGCGTCGGCGTATCCGCCCCAGAGGTCGACCACCGGCTCGCCGTCGAGGTAGACGGCCGCCGAGGCGCCCACGTCTTCCTTGGCCAGCAGCCCTGCGAGTGCTTCGTGGACCGCACCGAACCTCGGCTCGCAATATCCCTTAATGTCGTTCATGGGCGTAAGCCTCGGGCAGCGCCACGGCTCGCCGCCCGACAATTCCCGCACGGGATGTGTCGGGTGGGCAGGGAAGGACGGGCAGCGTGCTGGAGCGGCTGAACCAGGCGTTGGAGCACCTGGAGTCCTGCCTCGACCAGGAGATCGACATGGCCGAGGTGGCCAGGATCGCCGCGGTGTCGGAGTACCACTTCCGGCGGCTGTTCTCCGCGCTCGCCGGGATGCCGCTCCCGGTCTACGTCCGGCGCCGGCGGATGACGCTCGCCGGGGCGGAGGTGCTGGCCGGGGAGCTGACGCTGCTCGATGTCGCGGTGCGGTACGGGTACGGCTCGGGCGAGGCGTTCGCCAGGGCGTTCCGGTCGGTGCACGGCATCGGGCCGGGCGAGGCGCGGCGCACGGGCGCCGTCCTGACGGCGCAGCCCCGCATGTCCTTCCGTGTCGTCGTCGAGGGAAGTACGACCATGCGGTACCGGATCGTGGAGAAGGGACCGTTCCGCGTCCTCGGCAGGAAGGCCCGGGTGCCGCTCGTGCACGAGGGGCCCAACGCGGCCGCCACGGCGCACGTGGCGAGCCTGGACGAGCGGACGGTCGTAGGGATGAAGGCGCTGGCCGGCCGGGAGCCGGAGGGGATCTTCTCGGCGGTGGTGCACCTGACCGACAGCCGGGAGGAGGGCGCCGAGGTGGACTACTGGGTCGGCGTGGCGACCGGCCCGCAGACGGCCGCCGGGGAGCTCGACGCCCTCGACGTGCCCGCCGGGACCTGGGCGGTCTTCGACGACCGCGGGCCCTACCCGGGCTCCCTCCAGGAGCTGTGGCGGGACGTGTTCACCCAGTGGTTCCCCTCGAACCCGTACACGAGCCGGCCGGGGCCGGAGTTCCTCCGGACACAGCCGGTGGAGATCGGCGCGGAGACCGACTCCCAGCTGTGGATCCCGGTCGAGCGGGGCGGCGGCTGACGGCGCGCCGGGTCACTCGTCACTCCGCGCGGCGGCTTCGGCCGGACCGGGCCGTGCGCGCCGCCGGCGACCCACGGCCGCCGTCACCCCGGCGGCGACCGCCACCGCGGCGAGCACCAGGAGCAGGTTCCGCCCGTACGGCAGCGGCAGGGCCGAAGGGTTCGGCGGCGTTCCCGGTCGCAGCAGCAGGGGCAGGGTGACCAGTACGAGCGCGCCCGCCGTCAGCAGGGCTCCGCGTACGAGGCCCCGCGCGGGAACGGCGGCGACCGCGAGGCCGGCCGCCAGGACGAGGGGTGCGATGATCGCGTCGTGCAGAACGAGCGCCCCGCCCATCCACACCAGCACGTCGAGGGGGTCGGGCAGGTCCGCCAGCAGCCGGCCGCCGATGGCGATCAGCAGCAGCCCGGCGCCGCCCAGGAGCAGGCGCACGCTCTTCACAGGACCTCCAGCAGGGTGACCCATTTGGTTTGCAGCACTCCGGGCCGGTTCGGCGCGATGACGCGCGCGGGGTAGCCGTGGTCGGCGGTCAGGGTCTGGCCGTTCAGTTCCAGCGCGAGCAGGGTCAGCGGGTCCTCGGCGTAGTCGCGGCCCATCTCCATCACCCGGTAGGCGCCGCTCCTTTCCAGCGAGGTGACCCTCAGTCCTGCCCCGGTCGGGGCGCCGGCCCGTGCCAGCAGGTCGCCGATCCGGACTCCGCTCCAGCGTGCTTCCACGCTCCAGCCCTCCACGCACGCGATCGGCAGCCTCGCCTGTGTCCTGGGCAGGGAACGGAGTTGATCGAGCGTCAGGGTGTAGGGGGTGGGGCCGCGCACCTCCAGCCGCCAGTCCCGTACCGCCCGCTCGGTGATCCCGGCGGCCGCGGCCGTGCGGTTGACCGGGAGCCCCTGGGGTCCGTGGTCGGGGTGCCGGGGCGCGAGCAGGTCGAGCCGCCCCAGCGGGGTGAAGGACTGGCCGACGGTGGTGAGGGTGACGGCTCCGACGGCCGCGCCGACACCGAGCAGCAGGGAACGCCGGTCCGGGCCGTCCTGGGCGGGCAGTTGGAGCGTTCCGGGCGACCGGCGGCTCCAATGGGCCTTGATCTCAGGGGCTTTGACGGCGAGGTGCAGGAGCAGCGAGCCGGTCACGACCCAGGCGAGGGCGAAGTGCGTCTGGATGAAGCCGAACGGCCACGGGTACCACTCGGCGATGTTGAGGAGCCCGGTGAAGACCTGGAGGACGGCGGAGGCCACGAGCACCGCCACCGAGAGGCGTTCCAGCCCGTGCCGGACACCGCGCACCGGGGGCCACACGAACAGCCTCGGGTACACCGTCCACAGTTTGGCGAGCAGGAGCACGATCGCGGCGAGCCCGGTGGCGATGTGGAGGCCCTGGCTGAGCCGGTAGCCCCAGACCGGGCGGCTGGGCAGCGAGTCCGCGGCCCAGCCGGGCGGGTGCTGGAGGTAGTGGCTGATGAGGCCGGTCAGGAAGCAGACGGCGAAGGCCGCTCCGAGCCAGCGGCCGATGGCGGTGGCGGTGCGGGCGTCGTGCAGCCGGCCACCGAAGGAGGGCGGCCGCAGCGGGAAGCGGGGGCCGGGTTCCGGCGGGGTGGGGGGCGGCGGTGGGGTTGGAGGTGTGGGCGGAGGTGCGGGCGGCGGCACGGACGGGGGCACTGTCGGGGGCACCGGCGGCGGCACGGGCGGAGTCATGCCCTCCATGAGAGCGCCGCCGGGCCCCGCGCGGGCGCCCCGACACCTTACGAAACGCGGACGCCGGGCCGGGTCGCCCGCCCGGCGGCGCCCCGCGCTGCCAGGCTGGCCCGTATGGACCACCCCCGCGCCCGGACCCTCCTCACCGTGCTGCTGCTCGCCGCGCTGACCGCCGCGCTCGTGCCCGCCGTCCGCGAGGAGGGCTACTTCGCCGACCCGGCGCGGCTCACCTGGTGGTACGCGGCCGCCTGGACGCTGTTCGGCGCGGCCGTCTGGTCGCTGCGGCGGGTGCCCGGGCGGTACGTGGTCCCGCTCGTGCTGGCGGGTGCGCTGGCCGTCTGCGCCGCGGGACTCTCGGGGCCGCCGCTGACCAGCACCGATTCCTTCCGCTACGCCTGGGACGGGCGGGTGCAGGCCGCCGGGATCTCCCCGTACGACCACACCCCCGCCGATCCGGCGCTGCGCGCCCTGCGCGACGACTGGCTGTTCCCGCGCGGCGGGGCCGCCTGCGCGGGGCCCGACCGGGTGGCCGTCGAGCCGGGGGTGTGCACCCGTATCAACCGGCCGACGGTGCACACCGTCTACCCGCCCGTCGCGGAGGGGTGGTTCGGGCTGGTGCATGCACTGTCTCCGGCGGGCGTGCGGCACAAGGCCCTGCAGGCCGGCGGGGGCCTGCTGGCGCTCGCCGTCACCGGGGCGCTGCTGCTGATCCAGCGCCGCCGGGGCGCGCGGCTCCGTACGGCCGCGTACTGGGCCTGGTGTCCGGCGGTGGCGGTGGAAGCGGTGAACAACGCGCACGTGGACGTGCTCGCCGTCCTGCTGTCGGTGGCGGCGCTGGGGGTGGTGGTGCGCCGACGCGCCCTCGGCGGAGCCCTGTTCGGGCTGGCGATCGCGGCGAAGCTGCTGCCCGCGGTGCTGCTTCCGGGCGCGCTGGCCGGCGTACGGCGGTGGCGGGACGCGGCGGCGCTGCTGCTGCCCGCGGCCGCGGTGGTGGGGCTGGCGTACCTGCCGTACGTGCTGGTCTCGCGCGCGTCGGCCTTCGGCTACCTGGGCGGCTACGCGGAGGAGGAGGGGTACGAGGACCCGGGCGCGGGCGGCCGCTACGCGCTGCTGCGCCTCGTGCTCCCGGACTCCTGGTCGGTGCCCGCGGTCGTGGTCGGGATGCTGGCGGTGACGGTGTACGTCTGGTGGCGCGGGGATCCGCAGCAGCCGTGGAGCGCGGCGCTGTTGGTGACGGGTACGGCGTTCTTGCTGATGACTCCGGGGTACTCCTGGTACGCGCTGCTGCTGATCGCGCTCGTGGCGCTGGACGGCCGCGCCGAGTGGCTGGGGGTGGCGCTCGCGGGGGCGGCGGCGTACGTCTCGGTGCGCACGCTGGGCGGGGCGACGATCCCGGTGGCGTACGGGTTGGCGGGGGCGGCCGTGCTCGTGGGGTGGGCGCTGCGGCGGCGGGCCGGGCGACGGCCCGGGGAGGGAGGGGAGTTCGCCCCGGACCGCCGCCGCGCGTTGCTCGGGGCGGTCAGCCGATGTGGAAGGGGTCCCCGTAGACCTTCCAGTCCAGGGGGGTGTTGAGGTTCAGGTTGCCCTTCTTGAGCCACACGCGCTGGGCCGTGTCGACGCGGCTGGTGTCGCTGTGCGCCTCCTCCTGCTTCATCGCCCAGACCCGGGCGTCGAGGAAGGCGTTGAGCCAGGTGGTCTCGTTGCCGCCCTGGGCCGGGGGCTTGGCCTTGGTGAGGGCGCGCTTGCGGATGTTGCGGAAGCTGGTGGAGTCGGTGCCGTCGCCGTGCATGACGATGGCGTCGTAGTAGGTGAACTGGCCGAGCACGCCGACGCCGTCGGCCTTGCCCTGCTTCACGGCCGGGTTGAAGTAGACCCGGTCGCGCTCGTGGTCCTGGGCCTTCTTGAAGGTGGAGTCGGAGGCCGCCTTCACCCAGTCCTTGGTGAAGTTGGGGTCGAGGCCGGCGTGCGAGTCGCTGCCGTCGACGTTCCGCAGGGCGGGGAGGTACTTGGCGAGCACGTTGCCGGGCTTGATCTGCGTGTAGTACTCGACCAGTTCGAGCATGTCGTGGGTGCCGGAACAGAAGCCGATGATGCCGGCCGTGTAGCCGCGGCCGTCGTCTATGTCCTCGATGTACTTGTACTGCGCCTTCCAGTTCAGCGAGGAGTTCTCGGCACTGGAGACGATCTGCATGGCGATGTCCTTCTTCGCCGGGTCGTCGAGCCCGACGGCGGCGGCCACCTGCGCGGCGGCCGGTGCCGCGGTGGGGGCGGTGGCGGTCGCGTGGGCGGTGACGGGCACGGCGAGAAGGGCGGCGCCGAGCACGGTACTTACGGCCAGTCGCTTGTGGTGGGGGGTGAACACAGTGCCTCCATGAGGGAGTTGATGCTCGGGCGACTTCGTTAGGAAACTTTACTACCAGACGTCTCGCCACCTCAAGGCCCCGGTCGCCCGGATACGACTGCGCCCCGGGCAGCACACGCTTCCCCGGGCGCTCCAAAAGAGGATCCTCTCCAAACTCACAACCCCCGGTGGTGCGAGCCGCCAGGCGGGCCCGCAGGTCCTGCTTCACGTCCGGCCACTCCGGGCGCGTGATGCTGTACACCGCCGTATCGCGGATCCACCCGTCGCGCATGACCATGTGGTGCCGCAGTACGCCCTCGTGCTTCGCGCCGATCCGGGTGATCGCCGCCCGCGACTTCGCGTTCCGCACGTCCGTGAGCAGCTCGACCCGGTTCATCCCCAGCGCCTCGAAGGCGTGCGTCAGCATCAGCAGTTTCGCCTCGGTGTTCGCACCGCTCCGCTGCCGGGACGCGGCGAGGAAGGTCCAGCCGATCTCCAGCCGCCGGTTCGCGGTGTTGATCACCATCAGCCGGGTGGAGCCGATGACCCGGCCCGTCGCCGCGTCCACCGTCGCGTACGGGATCTGCGTGCCCGCCGCCCGCGCCGCGACGGCGTCCTCGATGAAGCCCCGGACATCGTCCGGGTGCGGGACGATCGTCACCGCGAGCTCCCACAGGCTGCCGTCGCGAACCGCCTCGCACAGGCCGTCGTGGTGGCGGAGCTCCAGCGGCTCCAGCCGCACCCGCTCCCCGGCCAGCTCCGCCGTCGCCACCGCGTCCGCGTCCGCACCCGTGTCCGCCTGCTGCATGTCCGACCTGCCCGTTCCTCGTGGTTGCGCGCCAACACGCGGACCCTACCGGCGGGGCCGGGCACCCTCACCCGGTTTTCCGCCGCCCCGGCCGGCCGCGGCCGGGCACCGTCGGAGCCGGCCCGATGCCGTCGGAGCCGGCCCGATGCCGTCAGAGCCAGCCGTTGCGCCGGAAGCCGCGGTGAATGACGAAGCACGCGACGACCATCACACCGAGCACGAAGGGATACCCGTAGGTCCACTTCAGTTCGGGCATGTGCTCGAAGTTCATGCCGTAGACCCCGCAGACCATCGTCGGGACGGCGATGATGGCCGCCCACGCGGTGATCTTGCGCATGTCCTCGTTCTGGGCGACGGTCACCTGCGCGAGATGGGCCTGCAGTATCGAGTCGAGGAGGGCGTCGTACGCGCCGATCTGGTCGGTGGCACGGGTCAGATGGTCGGCGACGTCCCGGAAGTAGGTGCGCATCTCCGGCGGGATGACCGCGATGGGCAGGGTGCTCAGCTGCTGGAGCGGCCGGCCCAGCGGGGCCACCGCCCTGCGCAGTTCGAGCAGTTCGCGCTTGAGCTGGTAGATCCGGCCGGCGTCCCCGCGGCCCCCGTGCTCGCTGAAGACCATGGTCTCGACGGCGTCTATGTCGTTCTGCACCGCGTCCGTCACGGCCACGTACTCGTCGACCACGTGGTCGGCCAGTGCGTGCAGGACGGCGACGGGCCCCTTGGCCAAGTGCTCCGGGAAGGCCTCCAGTTCCTCGCGGACCGATCCGAGGGTGCCCCGGCCGCCGTGCCGGATGGTGATGACGAAGTCGCTGCCGGCGAAGGCCATGAGTTCGCCGGTCTCCACCACCTCGCTGTTCGCGGTCAGCTCCTCGTGCTCCACGTACCGCACCGTCTTGAACACGGCGAAGAGGGTCTCGTCGTAGCGCTCGATCTTGGGCCGCTGGTGGGCCTGGACCGCGTCCCCGACGGCGAGCGGGTGCAGGCCCAGCAGCTCGGCGAGCCCGGCGAACTCCTCCTGCGAGGGTTCGTGCAGGCCGACCCAGACGAAGCCCTCGCCCGTCTTGCGGACCCGGCGCAGCGCCTCGCCTACATCGGCGTGGCCGTGGCTGTCCTGGCGCACGCCCTCCCGGTACACGATGCAGTTGACCACGGCGCTGCCGAGCGGGGACCGGGCCGGGTGGCTGAGGTCGACGGCCCGCCGGTAGCTGCGGCGCACGACCCGGCGCAGGTTGCTGAACATGGACAACGAACGTACTCCCCTTCGGCGGAACAGCGGCCAGTGTGCCACCGGCGCGCGGACCGCTCGGCCACGGGGCCGTCCGCGCGGGCGGCCTCCGCGCGGGCCTGTCGTCACACTCCCGTCTGCCTCGCGACGCCCGGCACCCGCTCTCGCCGCACCGGGCGAAAGCCAAGTACGTCCAGTACGCGGGCTTCCGCCCGCCACGCCGAGAGCACGCACCGGACGCCGCAAGGCCGCCCTGCGGGCGACGGCGGGAGTGTGACGACAGGCCCTAGGCCCGGTCGATGAAGACGCTCGTGGACTTCACCCGCGCCGTCGCCCTCGCGCCGACCTCCAGGCCGAGTTCCTCCACGGCTTCCCGGGTCAGCAGCGACACGACCCGGTGCGGTCCGGCCTGGATCTCCACCTGTGCGTCGACCGTGCCCAGTTTCACGCCCGTCACGATGCCGGGGAAGGCGTTGCGCGCCGAGGTGTACGGGGCTTCCTCGCCTTCGCCGCCCTCCTGCGCGACCTCCACGCAGAACGCCGCCAGGTCCGGCCCGTCGACCATCCGGCGGGTACCGTCCCGACGCGTCGGGAACCGTTCCGCGTCGGCCCACCGCCGGGCCGTGTCTACGCTGACGCCGAGCAGCCGCGCCGCCTGGCCGATCGTGTAGGACTCCATGCCCGCAGCCTAAGCCCTCGCCCGACCGGTCCTCGCAGGCCAAGGGGCCCGGCCCCGACCGCGGCAGACCCCCGGAAGGGCCCTACGGGAGCGCGCTGCGGGTCCCGCAAGAGGCCGCCGGACCCGCCGGACCCCGACAAGGCCTCGGCCGGACCCCGGCAAGGCCTCGGCCGGACTCCGACCCCGACTCAGGCCGCGGCGAGGCCCCCACAGGCCCCCTACGACTCCCGCCCGCTAGTCGAGCGCCGCCGCGGCCGCCCGCGCGACCGCCTCCGCGACCATCGACAGCGCGGGCGAGTCCAGCTTCCACTGCTGCCAGTACAGCGGTACGTCCAGGGTCCGCCCCGGCGCGATCACCACCAGCTCCCCCGCCTCCACCCGCGGGCCGGCCTGCGCCTGCGGCAGCATCGCCCAGCCCAGCCCGGCGACCACCGCATCGCAGAACCCCTCCGACGTCGGCACGTAGTGGCGCACCTCAGAGGCCCGGGCGGCCGCGTCCCCCGTCAACAGCCGCACGAACTCGTCCTGGAACAGGTCCAGCCGGTCGAACACCACGACCGGCGCCCTGCGCAGGTCCCGCTCCACCGCCTCCCGCAGGTGCCGCGCCGCGAAGGCCGGGCTCGCCACCGGCAGGTACCGCGCGACCCCCAGGCTGCGCACCGTGCACCCCGCCACGGGCGCGGGCTGCGAGGTGACCGCCGCCATCACGCTTCCGTCCCGCAGCAGTTCGGTCGCGTGCGCCTCGTCCTCCCGGTGCAGTTCGAAGCAGACCGGCGGATCCTGCGGCACCCCCGCCAGCGCGGGCAGCAGCCAGGTGGCAAGCGAGTCCGCGTTGACCGCGATCGGCAGCCGTACCGGCCCCAGGCCCTCGGCCATGCCGAGCTCGGCCCGCGCGTCGCGCTCCAGCCGGACGAGCTGGCGCGCGAAGCGCACGAGGACCTCCCCGGACTCGGTCGCCCGTACGGGCTTGGTGCGCATCAGCAGCACCCGCCCGGTCCGCTGTTCCAGGGCCTTGACGCGTTGGCTGACGGCGGACGGGGTCACGTGCAGGGCGGCGGCCGCCGCGTCGAAGGTGCCCTCGTCGATCACCGCGAGCAGGGTCCGGACCTGGTCGACAGGCAGTTCATCCATCACGCTGGCTAATGGTACGTAAGAATCTTTAGCTGTACTCCTCGCCGCGCCGCTGCCTACGGTCGGGACATGACACACGGCATCATCGCGGCGGCCCTCGCCGGCTTCGGCACCGGTCTTTCCCTCATCGTCGCCATCGGCGCCCAGAACGCCTTCGTCCTGCGCCAGGGCGTACGCCGCCAATCGGTCCTCGCCGTGGTCGCCATCTGCGCCCTCTCGGACGCGGCCCTCATCGCCCTCGGCGTGGCCGGCGTCGGCGCGTTCGTCACCGCCTGGCCGCCCGCCCTCACCCTCGTCGGCCTCGTCGGCGGCGCCTTCCTGATCGGCTACGGAGCCCTCGCCGCCCGCCGGGTGCTGCGCCCCGACCCCGGCGCCGCACTCGCCGCGGACTCCGCCGGCAAGGCCTCCGGGACCGCCTCCGCCCGGCGCGCCGTGCTGACCTGCCTGGCCATGACCTGGCTCAACCCGCACGTGTACCTCGACACCGTGCTGCTGCTCGGGTCCGTCGCCGCCGGCCGCGGCGACCTTCGCTGGGCCTTCGGCGCCGGGGCCGTCCTGGCGAGCCTCACCTGGTTCGGCGCGCTCGGCTACGGCGCCCGGCTGCTCAGCGGCCCGCTCGGCAAGCCCGCGGCCTGGCGGGCACTGGACGGGCTCGTCGCGGCGACCATGGTCACGATGGGCGGCCTGCTCCTCGCCCGGGCCTGAACCCGGCCACCCCGCGCGCCGCGCCCGCCGCCGCTCCGGCACCGAAGTCCGCGGGCTCGGCCCGGCGCAGCCGCCTGAGCCACTCGCCCGGCAGTACGGGGTGCGGGTGAGGGCACGGTCAGCACCGGGCACGCCGCGCGGCCGCGCAGCACGCGCGCCACCCGGCCCCCGTAGCGGCGGCCGGGCCTGCCCCCGACGACCAGCAGGTGGTCCGGCCGTCCGGCCGGCTCGCACAGGGTCCGGCCGGGGTCGCCCCGCAGCACGTGGCGGCGTACGACGGGCACGCCCGCCGGGTCGCCGCCGAAGGCCTCCCCGAAGGCCCGGTCGAGGATCGCGGCGGCCTCCCCCTCCCGCAGCGCGGCCCGCGTCCGGTCGGGGACCGGTCGAACATCCCTTCCCCTTCGGGTGGCGACCAGGCCACTACGGCCACCCGTTCCCGCCCTCCGAGCCGGGCCTCCCCGGCGCCCGCAGGGCGTCGAGGCTGCCGGGCGAACCGCTCGCCCCGACCACCACCCGGCTCACCGGCTCGGCTGCCGCACGGCCCTGACCAGCCCGTGGAGCCGGTCACGCAGGGCCGGAAGGGCGGGCAGCCCGGCGCTGGGCCGCAGCTCGCGGCTCTGTTCCGCGCAGCTGGTCTGCGACCGGCCACCGAGGTCCACCCCATGGACACTCCCCGAGTGGGTACGGATCACCGTGCCCCGCCACCGCGCGCCCACCGCGCGCCCACCACTCGCCGAACCCTCGCCCAGCTCGCGCCCACCCCTCGTCGTACGCCATCTCCCCGCACCTCCAGGAGCCCCCGTGCCGGATCAGCCCCCGACCTCGCCGCCCCCGTACGCCGACTCGGTCCGCGCGTACTACGCCGCCCAGCCCTCCCCCCTCGTGGCCGCCACCGGGATCGTGCTGGACCCCCGCGGGCGGGTCCTCGTCCTCACCACCTCGTACAAGGCGGAGCTGGAGCTCCCGGGCGGGGGCGTGGAGGACACCGAGACCCCGGAGGAGGGACTGGCCCGCGAACTGAAGGAGGAGCTGGACCTGAGCGTGCCGGTCGGGCGGCTGCTCGCCGTGGACTCCCGCCCGCCGGGGCCCCTCGGCCGCTCCCTCGTCGTCCACGTCCACCTCGTCGGACCGCTCACGGCCGAAGAGGCCTCCGCGCTCTCCTTCCCGGACGGGGAGGTCACCGAGGCGCGCTGGCTCACCCCGGAGGAGGCCTACGAGGCCCTGTCGGCCCCGAAGGCGTCCCGACTGCGTGCTTCGCTGGCCGCCCTGTACTCGGGCTCCCTCGCGCACCTGATCGGCGGCGTCCCGCAGCCCGGCTCCCCGGCCGGCCTGGACCCGGCCCGCCGGGCGGAGCTGGAACACGCGGGTGCCTACGACACCGCCGGCCATCGCGCCGCCCGTCCCAAGGCGCTCACGGCGGCGAGCGTGCTGTTCACCGACTCCGCGGGCGGGGTCCTGCTGGTGCGACCCGCGTACGGCGATCCGGACCACTGGAACCTGCCCGGCGGCGGCATCGACAGCGACCTCGGCGAGATCCCGCGCGCCGCGGCCCGCCGGGAGGTCCTCGAAGAGCTCGGCCTCGACCTCGCCCCGGGCAGGCTGCTCGCCGTCAACTGGTCCCACCGGTCGGGCTATCCGGCCCGGGTCCGCTTCCTCTACGACGGCGGCACCCTCGACGCCGCCGCCCTGGCCCGGATCCGCCTGCCCGGGACGGAGCTCCTCGCCTGGCGCGCGGTGCCCCCGGCCGAACTGCGCCGGTTCGCCAAACCGGCGCTCCGCCGCCAGATCGAGGCCTGCCTCACGGCCCGGGCCACACCGGGCGGCCCCATCGAACTGCACTCCGGCCGACTGGTGCCCCAGGGCTAGGTGTATTGCCCTGTGAGGTTGGGGACGCGGCTGGCGGGTGGTTTGCCTGCGAGGGCGGTGTGTCCGCGGTGGTGATTGTAGGTGTGCAGCCACTGGGGGAAGGCGTCGCGTCGTTCTTGTTCTGACTGGTAGGGGCGGGCGTAGGCCCATTCCTCCAGGAGGGTGCGGTTGAGGCGTTCGACCTTGCCGTTGGTCTGGGGCCGGTAGGGCCGGGTTCGTTTGTGGGTGATCCCGGCCGCTGTCAGCAGGTCGCGCCAGGCGTGGGACTTGTAGCAGGAGCCGTTGTCGGTCAGGACGCGCTCGACGGTGATCCCGACGCTGGTGAAGTAGGCCTGGGCCCGGGTCCAGAAGCCTGTGGCGGTCTCCTTCTTCTCGTCGGTGTGGATCTCGCTGTAGGCGAGGCGGGAGTGGTCGTCGACGGCGGTGTGGATGTAGCTGTAGCCCAGGCGGGGCCGCTTTCTGCGGCCGGCCTGGCGGCCGAGCGCCTTGTGTCCGCCGCCGTCGGGGATATTGCCGAGCTTCTTGATGTCCACGTGAACCAGTTCGCCTGGGCGGTCTCGTTCGTAGCGGCGTATGACGCGGCCGGTCGCCCGGTCCAGGTGCGTGAGGCGCGCCAGGCCAAACCGGGTCAGGACGCGGTGCACGGTCGAGGGCACCAGGCGCAGGAGGTGGGCGATGCGGGCCGGGCCCCACCGGCGCACGAGGCGGACCTTGATGATCCGGCGCTCCGTGCGGGTCGGGGTCCGGCGAGGGCTGTGGTGCGGGCGGGACGAGTGGTCGCTCATACCGGCCTCACCCAGGTCCCGGTAGCGGTCGGCCCACCGCTGGGCCGTGGTCGGGGAAACCTGGAAGCGTTCGGCGGCCCGGCGAAGCGGCCAGCCGTCCTCGACCACACAGCGGGCCAGGCGCAGCCGTCCGGTCTCGGTCAGGGGTGCATTACGGTGGGGCATGAGGGCCTTCTGTCGTTCGGTGGAGATGTCGCAATCCACACCGAACCCGGAAGGCCCTCACCCATTCAAGAACCCTCAGCCGAGACCTGCATCACCCGTCCACAACCTCCCAGGGCAATACAGCTAGGCCGTCTCTTTCGGATCTTGCCCGCCGTGTTCAACACAACGTAACCAGCACCACAACTGCACGGGAGTCGGCACCGCGCACCCGCGACTGGTCCGAGTCCGCGGTTCCGTCATTTTCGGCAAGGGTGAACGACCCGCCCCGGAGGGGTTACGAGCCATGCGTCCGGGGCCCGGGGGGGCGCCGGCGCACCAGGCTCGACTCGCTCGCGATGGCGGGCCGGGTGCCCCGGTGAACTGCGGGTCTCCACGTGTGTGGGCACAACCGTGCCCCATCGAACCCCGGACGTGGGCACCTGGTATCCACTCGGCGCAACCGACCCCCAGGCCCCGTCCGGCACCAGGCCGGATCGTCGCCGCCCGTCTCATCGGGACCACCTTCGAGTGGCACGGCAACTCGGCCGACCGGTGTTGCCACCCGCACGCTTCCGTCACGCTCCGCTCGCGAGGCGCCCGAGCCTCTCCGCCGACCAGATTCAGCCGATCTGCCTTTGGACACAACCACGTTGACGATCAGTCAGGGGCGATTAATCACGGATGTTTGGGTGGACCTCGGTACAGATCGGCGCGCGCACGACGACCGATTCCAGCCGCTGGCGGCCCTTGACGGTGAATGGGCGTTGTGCGAATCTCTCGACAGGTCTGGACCAATTGTCTTCATCGGGCGGGGGCCCGAGTTGCCAGACGTCCCGGGGGGTTCTGGGGCGTCCGGCGGTCCTGACCGCTCACGGCCATCGGCCGGCCCCCGGGGGAGGGCCGGATGTCATGAGGTGGCCGGCAACTCGCCGAACCCGGTCACCGCAGCCTGCCGTTGGCGTCTGAAACCCGACGTGCGGCAGCCCGCGCCCAATACCGCGTCCGCACGTTCACCCGTGCTGCTCCTCCACCCTGCTCCGACGTCCTAAGTGAGCCGCTGAATGTCCGAAGTCCTCCCCTCGCCCGACCGCAGACCCGCCTCGCCGGCCCAGCAGGGCGTCTGGCTGACCGAACGGCTGGGACTGGCCCGCGAGGCGTTCCACATGCCGGTACGGATCTCCTTCGACCGGATCGACACGGCGGCGCTGGTCCGCGCCGTGGATGCTGTGACCAAGCGTCACCCGGCCCTCTCCGCAAGGCTGGTGGAGCACGACGGTCAGGTCTGGCAGGAACCCGCGGCGCAGCGGCCCGAACTGGTGGAGCTCGAAGCGCCCGCAGACGAGGCCGACCTGGAGAAGCGGTTGGAGGAAGAGACTGCTCGTCCGTTCGCCCTGGAGACCGGCCCGCTCAGCCGGTTCACCCTGCACCGGCGCTCCGACGGCAGCGCCGAACTGCTGGTCACGGCCCACCACTCGGTCTTCGACGGCAACTCCAAGGACGTCCTGACCAGGGACCTCGCAGCCGCGTACGGCGCGGCCCCCCTTCCCGTGACCACCGCACCGCCCGCACCGCCCGCACCGGCTGCGTCCGCCGGGCCGATCGCGGATCCAGGCACCGTACGGAGAGCCGCCGAGTGGTACGGGCCGCGTTGGGCCGCCGCCACCGACCCGGTACTGCCCGGTGTGTCGCGCACCCCGATCGCCGCCGGGGCCGGTGAGACGGTCGAGTGGCGACTCGACGGCACCGAGGTGGCCGAGCTGGCCGCCGCGGCGGCCCTGGGCGGCACCACGGTCTTCGAGTTCCTGCTCGCGGCCCTGCACGGGCTGCTGCGCCGGTACGGCGGCGAAGCGGTCGCGGTGTCCGTTCCGCTTTCCCACCGGACTCCCGAACTCCGTGAGGAGATCGGGCTGTTCGTCAATGAACTGCCCGTCCACGCTCCCGCAGCCGATGCGTCACAGACCTTCACCGGCTTCGCCGCCGCCGTCCGGGCCGAACTGCGGGCCGGCTACCCGTACCGGAGCGTGTCCTTCGGCGCCGCCGTCACCGGACTGGGCCCCCGTGTCGGCCTGACCGCCGTCTCGCTCGGTTACCGTCGGCGCGGCCCCGACCCGGACTTCGCCGGCACCGGTGCCCGGATCGCCTGGGCCGTGCACAACCGCACCGCCCGCAACACCCTCCACCTGCAGATCGTCGAAGCCCCGCCGACCGGCGACGCCCCGGGCGGAGCCATCGACTTCAGCCTGCAGTACGACCCGGCCGTGCTCGCCCCGGACGCCGCCCGCCGGTTCGCCGGCCACTACAGCACCCTGCTCGCCGGCGCGGTCGCCGACCCCGGCGTCCGGCTGCTGGACCTGCCGCTGATGGACGCCGCCGAGCTCCGGGCCGTCACCACCGCGCCGAACGCCACCGACCGGGCCTACCCGGCCCACCGGACCGTGCTCGACCTGATCCGCGCCCAGGCCGCCGCCACCCCCGGGGCGATCGCGGTCAGTGCTGCGGGACGACACTTCGGCTATCGCGAACTACTGGCTCGCGCAGACCAGTTGGCCGGGGCGCTGCGCGCCGGCGGAGTCAGACCCGGCGACCTGGTGGCTCTCCACTTGGACCGGACCGCCGACCTCCCCGCCGCGCTGCTCGCCGTCCTCGCCACCGGCGCGGCGTACCTGCCCCTGGACCCCGGCTATCCGGCCGAGCGCCTCGCCCTCGTCCTGCGCGACTCCGGAGCCGTTCTGGTGCTCGCCGACCGCGAGCCCTCGCCCCTGGTGGCCGCCGCCGCCCCTGCGGTCCTACGGCTCCCGGCGCCATCGGTGCAGGACCCGGCCGAGGCCGCCACCGAGGCCGCCCCCGGCACCTCCCCCGGTCCGGACGACGTGGCGTACGTCCTCTATACCTCCGGCTCCACGGGCCGCCCCAAGGGCGTCGCGGTCGGACACCGGGCCCTGGTCAACCTGCTCACCTCCTTCGCCGACCGGTTCGACTCGGGCCCTCGGCACGCCTGGCTCGGATTGACCTCTCTCTCGTTCGACATCTCAGCGCTGGAGCTCTACCTGCCGCTGATCACCGGCGGCCGCCTGGTCCTGGCCCCGGACGGCCTCGCCGTCGACGGACCCGGTCTGCTCGCGCTGATCGGTGCCGAGGGCGTCACCCACGTACAGGCCACCCCGTCCGGATGGCGGGTGATGCTCACGGCGGGGAGCTCCACCGACGCTCTCGCCGCCGTCACCGGCCTGGCCGGCGGCGAGGCGCTGCCGCTGCCCCTCGCCCGTGAACTGCGCTCCCGTACCGCCCGGTTGTTCAATGTGTACGGGCCCACCGAGACCACCATCTGGTCCACCTGCTCCGAGCTCCCCTCCGTGCCCGAGCACGTCAGGATCGGCAGCCCGATAGCCAACACCCGGGTCTACGTCGTCGACGAGCAGCTGACCCCCACCCCGCTCGGCATCCCCGGGGAGCTGCTCATCGGCGGGGACGGAGTCGCTCACGGATACCTCGGCCGGCCCGAACTCACGGCCGAGCGCTTCGTGCAGAGCCCGTTCGGTCCGGCCGGAGCCCGGCTCTACCGCACCGGGGACCGCGCCGTCCGGACGCCCGACGGCGAACTCGACTTCCTCGGCCGGATCGACGATCAGGTCAAGATCCGCGGTCACCGGATCGAACTCGGCGAGATCGAGTCCGCGCTGCTGGAGCACCCGGCACTCGCCGAGGCCGCCGTGGCCGTCCGTACCGAGGAGGACGGTGAGCCGTTCCTGGCCGGCTACCTGGTCCCCGCCGCCGGCTCCCCGTCGCCCGCCCCCGCCGACCTGCGCGACCACCTGATGCGCACGCTTCCGGCCGCGATGGCACCGCAGCGCTGGCTCACCATGGACCGCCTGCCGCTCACCCCGAACGGCAAGCTGGACCGCCGGGCCCTGCCGGTGCCGCCGCGCGAGGCTCCGGCGCCCCAGGCCACCGACGCCGATTCCGATGCCGATGCCGATGCCGACACCGGTGGCGGCGACGAGACGACCCGGACGGTCCGCCGGATCTGGGCCGAGGTGCTGAACCTGCCCGATGTCGGCCCCGAGGACGACCTGTTCGACCTCGGCGGGCACTCGCTGACGGTGATCCAGATCGCCTCCCGGATCCGCGACGCGCTCGGCGTGGAACTGGACTTCGACGTCTTCTTCGACGTCCCGACCCCGGCCGGCATCGCCGCCGCCGTCCGCGAGCGCCGGTAGGCCCTGCGCCCCCGCACGCCGGGCACGGGCCACTCGGCCGTGCCCCGCCCCCGCCGCGCCCGCACGCGCCGCACCGCGCCGCGAGCCCGCACGCGCTGCACCGCGCCGCACTTCGGCGCGCCTCGCCGCGCCCGCACCCTCCGATTCCCCCTCCGTACGCCCGAACAGGAACTCGATGACGGATACCCAGGACCTGCCCGCCGACTGGTCCGCAGCCAAACGCGCCCTCCTCAGCAGGCGGCTGCGCGGCGCCGCGGCCCCCGCCCGGGTGGTGGACCCCCGCCCGGCGGACACCGCACCGCCGCTCTCCAGCGGCCAGGAACGGCTCTGGTTCATGGACCAGTTCGCTCCCGGCTCCACGGCCTACACGCTGGCTCCGGCCCGCCGTCTCCGGGGCCCCTTCGACCGCACCGCACTGGACGCCGCGCTGACCGATCTGGTGGCCCGGCACGAGAGCCTGCGGATGACCTTCCGCACCACCGAGGCCGGTACCGCCGAGGTCCGGGTCGCCGGGCCGGCGCCGTTCGCCGCCCGGCACCTGGACGCCGTCGCGGACCCGGATCCCCAGGCGCGCGCCGCCGCCGAACTCGGCGCGCTGATCGCCGAACCCTTCGACCTCCAGACCGGTCCGCTGCTGCGCGCCCTGGTGGTCCGGATCGCCGAGGACGACCACGTACTGGCCCTGGTGATGCACCACATCATCTGCGACGGATGGTCGATCGACCTCCTCAACCGCGAGCTCGACCTCCTCTACGCCCACCACGCCCACGGCGCCCCGAACGAACTGGCCGCCCTACCCGTCCAGTTCGGGGACTACGCGGCCTGGCAGCGGGACCGTCTGGAGAACGGGCAGCTCGCCGCCTCCCGGGAGCACTGGCGAGGCGAACTCCACGGCGTCCCGGCCCTGGAGCTGCCCTCCGACCGGCCTCGCCCGCCGCTCTTCACCTTCGACGGGGCCGCGACCGAGTTCCGCTGGAGCGCCGAACTCTCCCGCCGGATCGGCGAGGTGGCGCGGGCGTACGGCGCCTCCACGTACATGGTGCTGATGGCCGCGTTCCAGGCCCTGCTCGGCCGGCACAGCGGCCAGCGCGACTTCGCCGTCGGTTCCGCCGTCGCCGGCCGCCTCCACCATGAACTCGAGGGCGTGGTCGGGGCGTTCGTCAACATGCTGCCGATCCGGGCCCGGCTCTCCGCCGACCTCGACTTCGGCCGCCTGATCAGCCGGGTCCGCGAGACCACGCTCGACGCGTACGCGCACCAGGAGGTGCCGTTCGAGCAGATGGTCAGCGACCTCGCGGTGGAACGCGACGTCAGCCGCGCAGCCGTCTTCCAGACCACCTTCGCCTTCCAGAACTACGGCGACCGCGCCACCACCCCCACCGCGGGCCTGGACTCCGAGGGCTTCGGCTACGAAGCCACCACCACCCACGCCGACCTCGCCCTCTACATGCGCGAGGAGCCCGACGGCGGCCTCTACGGTCTGCTCACCTACCGCACCGACCTCTTCGACGCCGGCACCGTCGAGCGACTCGCGGAGCGGTTCGAGCAGCTGACCGCGGCCGGCGTCGCCGATCCCGCGCTGCCGGTCGACCGGCTCCCACTGCTCAGCGCGGCCGAGCGGACGGCCGTACTCGAGACCTGGGCCACCGGTCCCGCACTGCCGGAGGGCGGTCCCGCCACCCTCACCCAGGCGCTGGCCGAGGCCGCGGCCCGGACGCCCGAGGCGCCGGCGCTGGTCTTCGAGGACCGCACGATGACCTACGGCGACCTGGACCGGCGCGCCCATGCCATGGCCCGGCGCCTGCGGGCCCTGGGCGTGGGTGCGGACGACCGGGTGGCCGTATGCCTGGAGCAGTCCCCCGAGCTGGCGGTCGCCCTGGTCGCCGTACTCAAGGCCGGTGGCGGCTACCTGCCGCTCGACCCCGAACAGCCCCCCGCCCGGCTCGCCCACCTGGTCGCCGATGCCGGGGCCAAGGTCCTGATCACCGACGCCGTGCTGCGCACCCGGTTCGGCGACCACGCGGCCGTCGACCTGCTGACCGACGACGGCCACGGCGCGGACGGCGATCCTGCGGAGTGGGACGGGTCGCCGCTGGAGGAGGTCTCGGGCGCCGACCACCTGGCGTACGTGATCTACACCTCCGGCTCCACCGGCGCGCCCAAGGGTGTCGCCGTACAGCACCGCCAGATCCTCAACTACCTGGCGGGTGCGGGCGAACGGCTGCGGATCGAGCCCGGGGCCTCCTTCGGGCTGCTGCAGTCGCTCTCCTTCGACTTCAGCATGACCATGCTCTACCTGGCGCTCACGACCGGCGGCCGGGTGCACCTGCTGCCGCGCCGGATCGCGGGCGTGGAACTGGCCGCGGAGATCGAGCGGGCCGGCATCGACCACCTGAAGATGACACCCTCCCACCTGGCCGCACTGACCGCCGACGCACCGATCGAGCAGCTGCTGCCGCGCCGCACACTGGTCCTCGGCGGCGAGGCCAGCAGCTGGTCCTGGGCGGCGGGCATCGCCGCACTGGGCCGGTGCACGGTGTTCAACCACTACGGGCCGACCGAGGCGACGGTCGGGATCACCGTCCACGAGGTCACCGCCGAAGGCATCAACGCGCCGGGCAACACCCCGATCGGCAGCCCGCTCGCGGGTGGGCGCTGCTACGTGCTGGACGAAGCCCGCAACCCCGTTCCGCCGGGCGTCACCGGCGAGTTGTACCTGGGCGGGGACCGGCTGGCCCGGGGCTACCTCGGGCGGCCGGACCTGACCGCCGAGCGGTTCCTGCCCGATCCGTACGCCGACCGGGCCGGGACGGAGCCGTCCGCGGCCGACCCGTACGGCGCCGACCGGGGCACTGCGGGGAGCAGCGGCCCGCGGATGTACCGCACCGGCGACCTGGCGCGCTGGCGCACCGACGGAACCCTGGACTACCTCGGCCGCGGCGACGACCAGATCAAGGTCCGCGGCTACCGGGTCGAGCCCGGCGAGATCGAGGCCGCGCTGACCGCCCTGCCCGGAATCACCCAGGCGGTGGTCCTGGCCCGCGGCGAGGGCGTCAAGCAGAGCCTCGTCGCCTACCTGGAACGCCCCGCCGGCGGCGAACCCCCGGCCGCCGCCGAACTGCGCGCCACCCTCGGCGAGGTCCTGCCGGACTACATGGTCCCGGCCCGCTACGTGGTGCTGGAGCGGCTGCCCCTGCTCGCCCACGGCAAAGTCGACCGGAAGGCGCTGCCGGCGCCTGCCGACGGCCCGTCCGCCGACAGCCACGTAGACCCCGAGGAAGGGACCGAGCAGGTGATCGCCGCCATGTGGGCGGACCTGCTGGACCTCCCCCGGGTCGGCGCGCTCGACGACTTCTTCGAGCTCGGGGGCCACTCCCTGCTCGCCACCCAGGTGGTCGCCCGGATGCGCCGGGCCTTCCCCGACCTGGCCACCCCGGTCGGCGTGATGGACCTCTTCAAACACCCGACGGTCCGCCGGCTCGCCGAGCTGGTGGCCACCCCCGAGGCGGACCGCGGCCCGCGCCGACTGCTGCACCTGCTCACCCCCGAACGCCGCCGGACGTCCGCCACCGTGGTCTGCGCCCCCTACGGCGGCGGCAGCGCACTGATCTACAAGCCGCTCGCCGACGCCATGCCGGCCGACTGGGCCCTGCACTCCATCGCCGTCCCCGGCCACGAGCTGGGCGAGGAGGCGATGGACATCGACGAGGTCGCCCGGCTCTGCGCCGAGGAGATCGTCGCGAACGTCGCCGGACCACTGGTGCTCTACGGGCACTGCGGGGTCGGCGTCCGGCTGACCGTGGAGATCGCCCGCCGGGTGGAGGCGGCCGGGCGGGACATCGACGCCGTCCACCTCGGAGGAATCTTCCCGTTCGCGCGCCCCAAGGGCCGCGGCGCCGCGCTGGCCGAGCGCTTCGCCGAGCTGTCCGCCCGGCTGCGCAGCGACCAGGGCATGATCAACGCCCTGGCAGCGGCCGGCCTCGACGTGGACGAAGTCGACGAGGAGCAGCTGCGGCTGATCGTGCACAACCGCCGGGTCGGCACCAAGGGCGCCGAGCGCTACTTCGGTGACCTGTACGAGAGCGAGGGCGGCGCCATCACGGCGCCGGTGATCGCCGTCTGCGGCGACCGCGATCCGGCGACCGAGTTCTACGAGGAGCGGTACCGCGAGTGGCACCGCATCACCAGAACCGCCGCCGTGGTGGTCCTGGACGAAGCCGGGCACTTCTACCTCAAGTACCGCGCCGAGGAGTTGGCCGGCATCGTGACCGGGGTGCACCGCTCGATCGCCGCCGGCGAGGAGGCGCGCCACGAACGCACCGCCGACGCCACCTGGTGGCTGGCGGGCCTCTCCCGCGACGCCGCCGCGGACCCTGGCCCCGAGCTGGAATCCGGTACGGAACCAGGTGCGGAATCCGGTACGGAATCCAGTGCTGGGCCCGGTACGGAATCCAGTGCTGGGCCCCGGAGGCGGGGGAAGTCCCGGAAGGCCCGTGCGCGCCGCCCCGTCCGCCCCACCATGGGCCGCTTCCTGGCCATCGCCACCGGCCAGCAGCTCTCGATGATCGGCTCGGCCCTCACCGAGTTCGCCCTGCCGATCTGGATCTACCTGCAGACCGGCTCGCTGTTCCAGCTCGGCATGCTCGCCGCCTTCGGCCTGGTGCCCGGCATCGTGGTCGCCCCGCTGGCCGGCGCCATCGTCGACCGCGGCGACCGCCGCCGGGTGATGCTGTGGGGCGACGTCGCGGCCGGCCTGACCCAGGCGGCCCTGCTCGTGCTGTACCTGAGCGATGCACTGGAGATCTGGCACTGCTACGTGATGATCTCCCTGCTGTCCGCCGCGCTCGCCTTCCAGCGCGTCGCATGGGGCTCGGCGGTACCGCAGCTGGTGCCCAAGCGCTTCCTCGGACGCGCCAACGGTGTGGTCCAGATGGCCCTCGGCCTCGCCCAGTTCCTCGTACCGCTGATCGCAGTCGGCATCCTGCACGTCATCGGCCTCGGCGGCATCCTGGTCTTCGACGTCGTCAGCTACGTGGTCGCCACCGGGGTCACCCTGGCGGTGCGCTTCCCCGACGTGATGGCCGCCAGGCGCCGCGAGAGCGTCGGCGCCGAGATCCGGGCCGGTTTCCAACGAGCCCTGGGAAGCCGCCACTTCAGGGCCATGCTGTTCTGGTTCGCGGCGCTGAACATCTTCCTCTCGCCGCTCTTCCTGCTCATCACCCCGCTGGTGCTCTCCTTCTCCTCGACCGCCGCGGCCGGCTGGGTCTCCACCGCGGCCGGCCTGGGCGCCGTCCTCGGCGGCCTCACCCTGCTGGTATGGGGAGGCCCGCGCCGGATGCGCCTGCGCGGGGTCCTGTTCGCCACCCTCGGTCTCGCCGCCGCCTGCGTCGTCACCGGCCTGCGGCCCTCGGTGACCGTGGTGGCCGCCGGCGCGTTCGGCATGACCTACGGACTGGCCCTGCTCAACGGCATCTACGCGACGGTCATCCAGACCAAGGTGCCGATGCGCTTCCACGGCCGGGTGATCGCGGTGAACACCCTGGTCGCCTGGTCCACGCTGCCGATCGGCTTCGCCCTGGTCGCCCCGGCCGGCCCCGAGCTGCTCCAGCCGCTGATGGACGAGGGCGGCGCGCTGGCCTCCAGCATCGGCGCACTGATCGGCACCGGCGACGGGCGCGGCATCGGCCTGCTCTACCTGGTGTTCGGCCTCGCCATGGCGGCACTGGTCCTGATCAGCCTCTGCATTCCCGTCCTGGCCCGCTTCGACCGGGACGTCCCGGACGCCGAGTCCGACGACCTGATCGGCCTGGAGACCCTGCAGGCCCGCGCGAAAGGCGAGATGAACGCATGACCTCCCTGACTCCGACTCCGACTCCGACCCCGGCCGCGGCCCCGGCCCCGATCGCCCGCCATCCGCTGACCGACGAGCAGCGCCGCCTCTGGTTCCTCCAGCAACTACAGCCTCAGGACGCCGGGTTCAACATGTACCTGAACCGGCGCTGGAGCGGGCCGATCGACCCGCGGGCGCTGAGCACGGCGCTCACCCGGCTCACCGCGCGGCACCAGGTGCTGCGCACCCGGTTCGCCCTGGACGGCGAGCAGCCCGTCCAACTCGTCGAGCCCGTACAGGACGTCGAACTCGCCCGGGTCCCGATACCGGATGCCGCGGAGGAATCCTTCACCGCGGCCTGTGCCCCCTTCGTCAACGCCCCCTTCGACCTCGCCGAGCGCCCGCCGCTGCGGGCCGTACTGGTCAGTGCCGGTGAGCACGAGCACGCCCTGAGCATCGTGGTCCACCACATCGTCTCCGACGGCTGGTCGTTCACCGTGTTGTGGCGGGAGCTGCTCGCGCTGTACCGCGAGGAGATCGGTGAGGGTCCGTCGGAACTCCCTGCCCTCAAGCTCCAGTTCTGCGACTTCGCACGGGCCGAGCGGATCAGGATGGACGGCGGCGCCACCGAGGAGGCGGTCCGGCGCTGGAGCGGGCGACTGACCGGTGTCAGCGCCCTGCGGATGCCGCTGGACCATCCCCGGCCCGCCGAGCCCAGCCACCCGGCCGGCTTCGCCGACCTCGCCCTCTCCCCCGAGCTCGTCGCGGGACTGGACTCACTGGCCCGCGAGCAGCGCTGCACCCCGTTCATGGTGCTGCTCGCCGCCTACCAGAGCGTGCTGGCCCGCTGGAGCGGCTGCTACGACTTCGCCGTCGGCACCCCACTGGCCGGCCGCAACGAGACCGCTCACGAGGCGCTGCTCGGCTACTTCTCCCGCACCGGGGTGATCCGCGCGGACCTCACCGGTGAGCCCGGCTTCCGCACGGTGCTGCGCCGGGTACGCTCCGCCACGATGGCCGCGCTGAACCATCAGGACATCCCGGTCGAGCGCGTGGCCGCCGAACTGGAACTGCCCGTACTGCCCGGCGTCGGCCCGCTCTACCAGGCGGTGTTCGTCCACCAGAGCCAGTACGAGCCGGCCGGGCCCGACGAACGGACCTCGCTGCCCGCGGGCGTTCGGACGGCGAGCATGGACTCGGGTTTCGACCGGGCCAAGACCGATCTCCTGTTGGACAGCTGGCGCACCCCGAACGGCGGGATGACGCTCTCGTTCTGCTTCGACCGGGAGCTCTTCGAGCGCACCACAGTGGCGGCCCTGGCGCGCCGGCTCCGCGACCTGCTCGCCCGGGTCGTCGTGGACGTGGAGGTCCCGCTCCACGGCGACTGGCTGCCGGCCGAGGAGGAGCGTGCCGCGCTCCTCGCCCTCGGCGCCGGACCCGCCGTCACCGAGGAGGCCCTCCCGATCCTGCGCGGCTTCGCCGAGCAGGTCGCCATCCGCCCCGACGCACCCGCTCTCGAGTGTGCGGGCAGCATCCTCACCTACGCCGAACTCGACCGCGCGTCGGATGAGTTGGCGCGCCGGCTGGGCCCGGTGACCGGCCGCGCGGTGGGTGTCCGGATCGAGCCGTCCTTCGGCCTGGTCACCGCCCTGCTGGCGATCTGGAAGGCCGGCGCCGGCTACCTGCCGCTCGACCCCGCGCACCCGGCCGAGCGCCGGCGGACGATGCTCGGCGAGGCGGACGCCGCCCTGCTGCTCACCGGGGGCGAGCGCCCGGACCTCGGAGTGCCGGTCCTGGCAGTACCTGAACCGCCGGCCCCTGCGCAGGGAGTCCCCGCACGGGGCATCGGTGATCCGGACACGGGGCCCGCAGCGGCGGCGCTGCCCGGGAGCGACCCGGGCGGACTCGCGTACGTCCTCTACACCTCGGGATCCACCGGCACTCCCAAGGGCGTCGCCGTCGAGCACGCCTCTCTGGCCGAGCGCGTCCGGTGGATGGCCGGACCGGAGGGCTACCGGCTCCGGGCGGGCGACCGGATCGTCCAGTTCGCCTCCATCGGCTTCGACACCCACGCCGAGGAGATCTGGCCCGCCCTCACCGCGGGCGCCTGTGTAGTCCTGCTGCCCGGCGGCGGCCGGATGCTGCCCGACCTGCTGCGCAGCGAGGCCGGACGGTCCGTCACCGTACTCGACCTGCCCACCGCGTACTGGCAGGAACTGGTGTCGCTCGGAGAGCAGACCCCGTGGCCGCCGGCGCTGCGCCTGGTGGTCCTCGGGGGCTCCGAGGCGGACGCCGTCACCGTCGCCCGGTGGCGGGAGCGGCACGGCGACACCGTACGGCTGGTCAACACCTACGGCCCGACCGAGGCCACCGTCATCGTCACCGCGGGCGAGCTCGCCGGCGGCCCCGACGGCGATGTCGGCGACGGCGATGTCAGCGACGGCGAGGCCGGTGCCCGCCCGGGCAGCGGGCCCGCCGCCGATCGGCGCCCGCCGCTCGGCCGTCCGCTGCCGGGGGTGCGGCTCTACCTCCTGGACGAGCGCGGCAGCCTGCTGCCCACCGGCTCCGAGGGCGAGCTGTACATCGGCGGCCACGGCCTCGCCCGCGGCTACCTGGCCCGGCCCGAGCTCACCGCGGAGGCGTTCCTCCCGGATCCGTTCACCGATGCACCGGACGGCCGGATGTACCGCACGGGCGATCGCGCCCGGTGGCGCGCCGACGGGCAGTTGGAGTTCCTCGGCCGCGCCGACGGGCAGGTGAAGATCCGCGGATACCGGATCGAGCCCGCCGAGATCGAGGCCGCCCTCACCGGCCACCCGGCGGTCGGCCGGGCGGCCGTACTGGTCCGCGACGGCCGTCGGCTGATCGCCTACGCCGTCCTGCGGCGGACCGCCGGCCAGGAGGCCGAAGCCGCACCTGAGGCGGGTGAACTGCGCGAGTACCTGGCGCTGCGACTGCCGGCCTTCATGGTGCCGGACGCCGTGGTGCCGCTCGACACCCTCCCGTTGACCTCGAACGGCAAGCTCGACACCGCGGCCCTGCCCGACCCCGACCCGGCGGGCGCCGCCGCCCGGTACGTGGCGCCCCGCAGCGATGCGGAGGCCCTGGTGGTCGACCTCTGGCAGGAGGTGCTCGGCGTACCGAAGGTCGGCGTCCTGGACGACTTCCTCGCACTCGGCGGGGACTCGCTCCTGGTCACCAGGGTCGCCGCCCGCATCCGGGCCGGCGTCGGTCTCGACGTGTCGATCCGAGACGTCTTCGAGAGCCCCACCCCGGCCGCCCTGGCGGCCCGGATCGAGGCCCTGCTGATCGCGGAGATCGATGCCCTCAGCGAGGAGGAGACCGCCGACCGGCTGGCCTGACCCCGCCCGCTCCTTCCCTGACCACCTCCCCCGACTCACACCGGAGCCCGCCATCGCCACCACCCTGCCACCCGTCGCGACGACCGTCCCGGAACTCCTCGACGCCCGGGCCGCCGAACACCCCGACCGCATAGCGCTGCAGGTCCTCGGCGGCGGGGAGCTCAGCTACCGCCGTTGGCGCGAGGAGGCGCTGCGCGCCGCCGTCGGGCTGGCCGCCGCCGGGGTCGGACCGCAGGACCGGGTGGTGCTGCGGTTCTCCAACACGCGCTGGGAGCGGTACGCCGTCGGGTTCCTCGCCGTCCAGTACGCGGGCGGGGTGCCCGTCCCGGTCCGCGAGGACCTGTCCGAGACCGATGCCGCCGCCCTGGCCGCGCTCGCCGGAGCCGGCACGGTCCTGCGGGACGGTGCGGATGAGAATGACGGCCATGGCCATGATCGGTCCGGGGGGCGCCTGCCCGCCGTCCCCGGGCTGGTGGACCTGCGGCTGGACGCCCTGCTGGCGGCGCACCCCGAGCCGCCGGCCGGGCCGCCGCACCGGGTCGCCCCGGCCGACCCGGCCCAGGTGATCGGCACCTCCGGCACCACCGGCGCACCCAAGGGCGTGCTCGCCGCACACGGAAACCTGACCGCGGGCCTCGCCGCCCACCCCCGCCGCCGCGCCTACGCGCACTCGCGGCACGCCCTGCACGCCTTCCCGATCGGGACCAACGCGGGCCAGGTGATGCTGCTGGGCGCACTGACCGCCGCGCCCACCGTGCTCAGCCTGCCGCGCTTCGACGCGGACCAGTTCGGCATCGCGGTCGAGAAGCTCGGGATCGGCACCGCCTTCCTGGTGCCCTCGATGGCGATCGAGCTGGTCAACGCCGGCACCGCCGGCCGGTACGACCTGAGCAGCCTGCGTCTGGTCAACTCCTCCGCCGCCGCATTGCCCGTACCGGTGGCGGTCGCGCTGGCCGCGGCGCTGCCGGGCGCGACGCTGGTCAACACCTACACCTCCGCCGAGGCCTCGCCCGCGCAGATCTCCACCGTGGTCGACGCCCGCCGCCCCGGCTCGCTGGGCCGGCCGGCGGACCCCCGTGACCTCCGGATCCTCGACCCGGACGGGCTGCCGCTGCCCGCCGGGCAGGTCGGCGAGGTCTGGCTGCGCCAGCCCGGACCGCCCCGGGGCTACCTGGGCGCCGCCGGGGAGAGCGCCCGCGTGTTCCGGGACGGCTGGGTGCGGATGGGCGATGTCGGCCGCCTCGACCCGGACGGCTACCTGTACCTGGTCGACCGGGAGAGCGACGTCATCAAGAGCGGTGCGCTGAAGGTCTCCACCCTGCGGATCGAGGAGGTGCTGTACGAGCACCCCGCGGTCGCCGACGCCGCCGCGCTCGGCCTGCCGCACCCCGTGATGGGCGCCGTCCCTGTGGCGGTCGTGGTGGCCGGGCCCGGCGGTCTGGACCTGGACGAGCTCCGGCTGTTCCTGAGCGCCCGGTTGAGCCGGCCCGAACTGCCGGTCCGGATCCTGCTCGCCGGCGACCTGCCCAGGAATCCGAGCGGCAAGGTGGTCAAGCACCGGCTCCGCCCCCTGTTCGACGCGCCTGCGGAGTCCTGCGGTCCTCCGGTCGCCCCGGCCTCCCCGACGGAGCTGCGGCTGGCCGCGCTCTGGCGACGCCTGCTCGGCCGCCCGGTCACCGATGTGGCCGCCGAGTTCTTCGCGCTCGGCGGCGACTCCTTCCGGGCCGTCCAGCTCGCCACCGGCATCAGCGGCGAGTTCGGGGTCCGGGCGAGCACCGCCATGGTCTTCGAGCGACCCTCGTTGCGCTCCCAGGCCGCCTGGGTGGACCACCCCGACCGGCAGCGGACCGCTGCCGGCGGCGGGTCCGCCGGGACGGAGACGACCGTGACGCCCTACCTGGCCGCCCTGCGTGCGCAGCCCCACGCCGTGGCGCTGACCTCGCAGCAGGAGAACTTCTTCCGCTGGATGGCGGAGGCTCCGGGGCGGGACGCCGGCGCGGTGACGGCGCTGTTCCGGGTGGCCGACCGGCTGGAACCGGAGACCCTGGGCCTGGCGCTCACCGAGGCGGTCCGGCGTCATCCGGCGCTGCGGACCCGGTTCGAGGCGGTGGGTGAGGGAGTCGTACGGTCGGTGCTGGACGAGGAACCCCGGGTCCGGATCACGCTGACCCGGGCCCCGGGGGCCACGGACGCGGAGGTGGACGCCCTCCTGCTCGCCGAACGCGACAGGCTCACCGACCTGGCCGGTGACCCGATGGCACGCCTCCTGGTGGTCAGCCGGTCGGAGACCGACCACGTGGTGCTGGTCGCAGTGCACCACATGGTCTCCGACGGCTGGTCGGTCGGCGTACTGCTGGCCGACCTCGGGGTGTTCTACTCGGCGCTGCGGCGGGGCCGGTCGGCCCCACCGGCCCGCTCGGGCCCGGGATACCAGGAGCTGGTGGACTGGGCGAACGCGCACTGGCCGGCCTCCCGGGCCCACTTCCGGGCCGCGCTGGCCGGGGCTCCGGAGGCCGTGGAGCAGTTCACCGGCCGCCGGGCGGTGGAGGAAGTGCTCACCCAGGCGCACGAGTTCGAGGTGCCGGCGGCGTTGGCCGAAGCCCTGCGGGCCCGGGCGGCCGAGCTGGGGGCCACACCCTTCCTGGCCGTCACGGCGGCCTGGACCGGACTGCTGGCGCGCCGCAGCGGCCGTCCCGACCTGGTGGTGATGACCCCGGTGCCCGGCCGCCCGCGCCCGGACACCGAGCGGACGGTGGGCTGCTTCGTCCAGTCGCTGCTGCTGCGGGTGGACGCGAGCGGCGGACCCGGTTTCGCCGAACTGGTGGACCGGCTGCGGACGGTCTACAGCGAGGCCCTGGACCACCAGCTGTACCCGTTCGCCGAGTTCAGTCCGTCCGTGCCGTTCGCGGCATGGCTCCGCTACGAGGCGTGGGCCGCGCCCGCACAACTGCCCGGCCTGGCCTGCGAGCCCTGGGAACTGCCGCGCGGGAGCACCGTCCCGTGGCCGCTGCCGGGCGGCGACCGGGGCGTGCCCGAGCTGACCGTGGTCGAGCTGCCGGACGGCGGCCTGCGGTGCTGGCTCCAGTACAACTCGCTGGCCTTCGACCTCCCCGTGATCACCGAACTGGCCGCGGAGTTCACCGCCGCGCTGACCGCCGCCTGCGGTTGACCCGCCTGTCGGCTCCAGCCGCGCGACGGCTGGGCCACCCAGGCTTCGTCGACCGGATGCTGCGACCGGCGAACCACCGCTTGGCCTGCGGCCTTCCGGCTCCCTAGAGGACCTTGGAGAGGAAGGCCTTGGTGCGGTCGTGCTGGGGGTTGCCCAGGACGTCGCGCGGGTGGCCGGATTCGACCACGACGCCGCCGTCCATGAAGACGAGGTTGTCGCCGACCTCGCGGGCGAAGCCCATCTCGTGGGTGACCACGATCATCGTCATGCCCGACTCGGCCAGGTCCCGCATCACGTCCAGAACGTCACCGACGAGCTCCGGGTCCAGCGCCGAGGTCGGCTCGTCGAACAGCATCAGCTTCGGCTCCATCGCCAGCGCCCGCGCGATCGCCACGCGCTGCTGCTGACCACCCGAAAGCTGGGTCGGATAGTTCCCGCCCTTGTCACCCAGACCCACCCGGTCCAGGAGCTTGACGGCGCGCGCCCGCGCGACCGACTTGCTTTCGCCCTTGACCATGTGCGTGTGTGCGTGTGTGCGTGTCGCGCGTCGTGCCCCGTGGTTCAGGCGACGACCCGCAGCCGGGTGACGCCCGCGTCGAGTGCGCCACGGACGTGGCCGTTCGGCGCGGTAGCGGTCCGCTGGAGGAATCGGACCGTCTCGGCGGTGATGACCTCGCCCGGCAGGACGTTGGGGATCCCGGGAGGGTACGCCGCCAGGGTGTCCGCCGAGATCCGGCCCACGGCTTCCGCCGCGGGCACCACCTGGGCCGGGCTCAGGAATGCCTCACGCGCGGTGAGCCGTGCGGGACCGGGTGCCGGCAGGCGCAGCACGGCCTGCCCGGCCGCGGATCCGGTGAGTGGGGAGGGCAGGCAGTGCAGCGCTTCGATGAAGCGATCGATGTCGGGAGCGCGGCCTGCGCCGATCACGGCGACGATCGCCGCGTCGGTGGCGACCTCGACCATGATCTGGTGGTCCCGGAAGAGCAGCCGCCTGGCTTCGTGTCCCGTGATGCCGCCGGCGCGGGTGTCGATGGCGATCCGCAGCGGATCGGCGCGGGTGATGTCGGGGAAAGCGTCGAACCCGTCGCTGACCACCTTGAAACGGCCCAGTGTGCGGATGACGCCTCGTACTTTGTCCGCCGCCTCGATCGAGCCTCCGATCCGGTCGGCGTCGATGACGAGGGCCCTGCGGGCAAGGTCCAGGGAGGCGGTCAGCAGTGCGCTCGCGCTGGTGGACTGTACGAGCCGGAAGGCCCGGTCCACGAGCGGTTCGAGCAGGTCTGCGAACGGGCCGTGTCCGAGGTGCAGCATCGCGGACTGGGTGAGGCTCCCGGCGAGTTTGTGCGTACTCGACGTGACGAGGTCCGCGCCGAAGCGGAGCGCGCCCGCGGGGAGCCCGGGGTGGAAGCCGAAGTGTGAGCCCCACGCCTCGTCGACGATGAGGGGCACCCCGGCCGCGTGGGCGGCGTCCGCGATGGCACGTACGTCGGCGACCGCACCGAAGTAACTCGGGGAGACGATGTAGACGGCCGCCGCATCGGGCGTCCGGTCGAGCGCCTCCGCCACGTCCTTGGCGGTCACGCCGTGGGCGATGCCCTGCCGCGGATCCACGGAGGGCTGGACGAAGACGGCGTCCAGCCCGGACAGCACCAGTCCGTCGACCACGCTGGAGTGCACGCTGCGCTGGACCACGAGAGTGCGGCCCAGGGCGGGAGCGACCATCGAGGCGATGTGATTGCCCTGGGAGGCACCGTTGGTCAGGAACCAGGTGCGGCGCGCGCCCCAGGCGCCGGCGGCCAGGGCCAGGGCCTTGTCCAGCGGAGTGTCCGAGCCGAGGTCGATCCCGTCCAGGAGCGGCGGGAAGTCCAGCTCCAGCACCCGCGGGCCGAAGCACTCCTCGAGGGCCGAGCCGCGGGCCGCGGCGTGGCCGGGGACGTTCAGCCTCAGCCAGTCCCGGCCCGCGTGGTCCAGGACGGCCTCGGCGTACGGAGCCCGCAGGTGTCCGGGATCGGAGAAGGGGACGAGCGGAGAGGTGGTTGGCGTGTTCACGGGGTGAGCGTGACAGCGATCGAGCCATTGAGGAATGGTGGAGTTTTCTTCAGGACTCCATACTCTGTCTATATGCTTGAGGTACGACATCTCCAGGTCCTGTGTTCCATCGCCCAGGAGGGATCGCTGGCCGGCGCCGCGCGCGCACTGCACTACAGCCAGCCCACGATCACCCACCACCTGGCCACCATGGAGGCCTACCTGGACGCCCGGCTCGTCCAGCGCGGACCGCGGGGCGCCATGCTCACGGAGCTCGGGGAGTCACTGCTCCCGCACGCCGAGGCGGTCCGCGAGCGCCTGCGGCACGCCGAGCGGGAGGTGCGCGGCCTCGCCGAGCACGGCAGGCGCACGCTCCACATCGGCACCTTCCCCACGGCCGGCGCCCTGCTGCTGGCCCCGGCGGTCAAGCGCCTCCACCAACAGGGCGTCCACATCGCCCTCACCGAGGGTGAGCTCCCCCTGCTCCTGCGGGGCCTGCGGGCCCGGGAGCTCCAGGCCGCCCTCGTTTTCTCCCAGCCCGGTGACCGTCTCGACCTGGACGAGGACTTCGAGCTCCACCCCCTGCTCACGGACCCGCTCCTCCTCGTGATGCCGCAGGGCCATCCGTGCGCGGCTCTGGACAGGGTTCCGCTCGTCGATCTGCGCGACACCCACTGGGTGGGCGCCGCGGACCCGCACGATCCGTGCGACCGGGTGCTCTCCTGGGCGTGCGGGCAACAGGGCTTCCAGCCGGTGCACGCCATGCGCACGGACGACTACGCGGTCGTCCAGGGCCTCGTGGCCGCGGGCACGGGTGTGGCCCTCATCCCACGGCTCGCTCTGGGCTCTCCCCGTGCCGACCTGGTCGTACGCCCGCCGGCCGGCCCCGATCTCGCCCGGGAGATCAGCGTCGCGGTACTCCGCTCGACCTCGGCCGGCAGCGCCCAGGAGCTGGTCTCGGCCCTCCAGGAGCAAGCCGCGCTGGTCACGGCCCGCTGGGGCGCCACCGGCTGAGGTGGTGGCCCAGCGGCCCGGGGGGGGGGGGCCCCTCCGGGCGCCCCCCAGAAGGGCGGTCGGGGTTATGGAAACTCGCAAAGA